>NZ_JAKRGI010000012.1:0-131114 GCF_022347625.1 Vibrio sp. Of14-4
GCCATGGTGATCCCAACCAATGAAGAATACGTGATCGCCAAGCAATCGGTTGAGCTGCTTTAAACGATAAAACAGACAGTCAAAAGCGAGCGTTAGGCTTGTTTTTCGGCAGAGCAATTAGTAGGTTATTGTTAATGGGTAAGTTGATGCCAAAGCTCCGCTGGATAACGTGCCGGCCTGTTGTTAAGAACGTTAGGGCTATGTGCATACAGTCTCGAATAGTACTTACATAAAATCATTGACTTAGCTACTATTACTATTCGGCTAGAATAGGTATTCAGGTATTGAAATGAACGAACAATTTAAGCTTGTTAAGCGAGCTTTTGACAAGTTTGAAAAAAAATTGAAGAAAACTAGTAAAAAAGACTCTCAGTGTATGGTTTCCAATTGTGACGAGAAGGCTATCTTGTCTCACTCACAACAACGAAATGGACAGCTAAAACATATATGCTGTGGAAGCAAAAAGGTCTATGCCTTACGAGATAGTATGGTAAAAAGCTTTGATATGCATAGTGGTGCGATGAACTTTAAATTTGTTGAAACTCCAATTTCAAAAGCGTCTACCTATCCTGGTCTATGTAACCATCACGATACGAAACTCTTTAAGCAGATCGAAAGACAAAAATTAGGTGAGATATCTAGTGAACAAGCGGCATCTTTTTATTACCGTTCAATGAGCTATGAATCATACAGAAAGAAAAGAGAGCTAGAGAGAACTAAGTTTGTATATAACGAAGTAAGAGATGCCTTAAATTATGAACAGGTGTTTGGTTTATATCAAATGTGCAACTGGCATGAAAAAAATTACAACAATTCAGTATTGGTCCAGCTTAGTGAAATTGATGAAGTAATAAAAAGTAAAAACTTTGAAGAAATCGAGTACTTTCAGATAGTTTTGGAAAAAAATGTCGGCGTATCATGTTGTTCTATGGTTAATATGCACCTTGATCTTTACCTTGATTTTCTGGGGCAGTATCCTGATTATATTCCTTCATTTTCTTTTAACTTAGTGCCATTTGAAAATGAAACACATGTAGTGCTCTGTTGGCTGAAGAAAAATAGCTTATTTATGGAAGAAATTATTAAGTACATTAAGTATGACTTAGAGCATTTTTTGAATAAGGTTGTATTTTGTGAATCCGAAGATATCTGTGTCAACCCAGAATTATGGGAAGGTATCGACCCCATAATCAAGAAAGCGATGTATCATAATATGAGTCATACAATGCAAAGAGGCAGCCTTGCTTGGGAAGATGTACCAATAATCATCAAGATATAGCCCTATCAAATGATTTAATAGTGATTCGCAACGCTTGGCATTTTTGCTATGCGTTGCGTTTCTTGTTTAAGGTGTTATGCGGGAGCTTCGGTATTGCGTTGCTCACATCTTAATAGGGGTTAACGTTCAATAATCCAACTAATTCGTTATATTCTAATTTAGTAATGTAGCTGGCAAGCTTTTGTCCAATTTTTATCTAAACCCCCCTCGCTTTATATTACGTTCGAATAGGGGAGCGAAAGCGTCACTTTGAGCGTTTTGCTAGTCAAAATAACTATTTGGTTGGTAAATGCCGCAAAACGCCTTGTTGGGAATGATAAATAACTGAAAATATTGATATGATTCGGCTTATTTTTTATCAAGGCTAACTACCATGCGGTATGAATCTTTCCCATATGCCCCAGAAGAAAGGCAAGAAACCACAAGAGAAAGAGCAGCGCGACAACGTCAAGAGCGCAGAGCGGAATTAACTTATACCGCTAAGGACGAGAAACGTTGGGCAGAAAATAGAGAGCGCGTTCTTGCAGAGCGTGAAAAAGCAGCACGTGTGTTTGAACTTGGCTGGATGCAATCACCCTGTACCCAGTCTCAAGAGGTATTGTGGGCAAGTCTATTTACTGCCGACACCAAAGAAGACCAGAAACAATACATCAAAAGTTGCAATGCTCACCTAAACGAGCCTGTAAGGCAGGGTGAGATTGTGCTGCTTCCTACAACAGAGCCAAAAACAGCAGAAGATAACAAGCTCCTCGATGAGTGGTTAGAGCAAGCCAAGATTGCGAGTAAGGAGTTAGGCAAACTGCTTGATGAAGAAGTCGATACGCTAAACCGCCATTTTGACTTGTTTTCCCATCAACTCGATGAGCGAATTAGGGCTGATGGTTTACCTTCCGACTACTATGCGCAAGTTGCCACAGGTGTGGGTGCGACATCGGCGCTAGTCGAGCAGAATCTGAAAAACATCCAAGGCGTGCTTTTAGAAATTAACGATTTGTATGCCGCTCAAGTAGCGATGGCAAGCAGAACAGGTGGGGTGAACTATGGAACTTTTGTCTCTGAACGTGCGGGCTTGTTTAAAAAGCTTGATGGCTCCTTTGCTATGTTGTCTAAGCGTAGTGTGCAACTTCCTATTTACACCCAAATTAAACGCAACCTGAAGTTGTCGACTAAGTCAGTAATCCACAATGCAGATGAAATTCTAAAGACAGGCTTTGTTAAAGATCTAGGTAAGCGTATCGGCAACATTTGTATAGGTATTTCCGCCGCGAGAGGTCTGGGATACATTGGCTTAATGATCGGTGCAGCCAGTGGCGTCGATAGCATCTATGAAGCTTGTAAGGTCGATGGTACAGGGGACTGTGGCAAGACAACAACTCGTGAAGTTGCTGGTTTTATTGGCGCTTGGGGTGGTGGCACTATTGGGGCCGAACTTGGAAGTGGTGCGGTTTTACTTATTTTAGGTGTTGTTGGGGTAACTTCAGCACCCGTACTCGCGGTTGCTGGAATAAGCTCGTTTGTTGTCGGTGGAGCCATTGGTGGTGTTGTTGGCTCTACTGGTGGTAAATGGTTCGTGGATGAAATGTATGCTTGGGATCCTAATTTATGATTCACACTGTAGCGTTTATTCTATTTTACTACGCAATAGCATGGTCTATTCCTGGTGTTATCATGAGTGCTATGGTTTCTTTGGGTGATCCTCAAAGGATAGTTTTTATAGATCATCAACTTTCTAAAGATGTGGAAAAGCTTCACTGTCACCCTAGGTGTATGATTTCATCAAATATTGCTTGTCGGTTGTTTTGGTTTTGGGTTAGTTATCCTTTTATAAGAAAGAGGGCAACTACAGAATCAATAAAATTTAAAATATTTATGTGGGTGAATGCTTTGGGGATGTGGAGTTATATCCTCTGCCTTGGATTGATTCTGATAAAAAAGATGTTTAGTTGAGCTTGATTGATTCAGTTTGCCTACTGAACATTTGGTGTGTGTTCTGAATCAGCTCCTAGAGCTGATAAGGCTATGTATGACAACGCAATTGATCCGTATGAACGGGGAGAAGAGCTATTGTGAACGAAGTTCTAAAAGATATTGAGACTATCGTTCTTGGGCTATCTTCGGTCTATGCTATTGTTTGGTCGATTCCTGCCGTAATTATGGTTTCTGTCATTTCCTTAGGGGGTTTTAAACATATTATTTATATGGATCAGCAACTTGCTAAAGATCTAAGCAAGTACTACGACGACAAAGGCTACATGCGCCCTAAATATCAATTGTCTTGGGAAATAGGTAGTCGCTGTTTTGACTACTGGGTTAAGTATCCTTTTATTCGCAAGCGTTCAACGACGGATTCAAAGAAATTCAAATTATTTATGTGGGTGAATGCCTTAGGCATATGGAGCTATATCCTCTGCTTTGGATTGATGCTGATAGGAAAGATGTTTAATTAAGCTAGATTGATTCAGTTTACCTACTGAAAATTTGCTGTGTGTCCTGAATTAGTATTGTATTTTTGTTGTTAATAGGTAAATTGATGCCAAAGCTCCCCAAGATAACGAGCCGGCCTGTTATTAAGAATGTTATAGCGCATGGGAATTATGCAGATAGATTTGAGTACAATTAAAACGGAAGAACAGCTGCATGTCCTTTTGTCTTCAGCATTATCTTTCTCTGATTTCTATGGTCACAATTGGGATGCATTTTGGGATTCAATTACAGGTTTAATTGAATTGCCAGCAAATATAGAATTTACGGGTTCTCAGAAGTTTCGCTTAGCCTTGCCAAGTTCGTATCAACAACTTCAAATGTGCTTTACCGACTTAAAAATTGAGTACCCAAATATAAATTGCAATGTGGTTTGGAGCTAATGCGCGATAACAAGTTGCTCAAGTTCACTCACTGCGTTCGTTTGGACAATAAATAGTTAGCTGGCGCTTCGCGCAAGTATAGCCAACCATTTATTACCCTTTAGCAAGGCGTTATGCTTCAGTAGAGTAGTTATGATAGATAATATAGGTTTTTCAGAATGGTTTAGTTTTCATAAGTTTGAGACTCATGAACAGATCGGGTGTCAAGGGACTTATATAATCGGTCAATTTGATGTTCCACCTACAGGTAAACCAAATGAGTTAGAAAAAAATATAGTTTATGTGGGTGAAACTACTCAGAAGCTAAAAGTTAGACTGAGAGCATTTGTTAAATCTGCGTTTGAAAGAAAAGCTGGTCACAGTGGAGGATGGACATTTTCGGATAAGTTTCTTCAAAATACACCTGTAAATGAAATTCCAAGAAATCTGTATATTTCAATTTATTGCCCATCTGGAAATGAGAGTCAAAAGAGAGCGTTAGCGAAGTTTGCAGAACGAAAAGTAATCCTAGATTACTGTTTAGAGTATGGCGAATACCCAGCTTGTAATAAAAATTAAAGTTATAAACATAGCAAGCATTTAAGAGTGATTCGCAACACATGGCAATTTCGTTTCGCTCAAGTATTGCCAAGCGCCGCTTACACCTTAATGTGGCGTTATGTCCTAGGAGTAAATAGTGAAATTTCAGAGAGATAAGGTATCGACTAAAACCTTTTTCAAATTGCTTTCACATATCTACAAAGCATTTTCTTTTAAAATCCTTGGGCAAAGAGAAAAACTAGAGTGGCAGCAGATACTAATCGCAGATTGTTTGAGGATTATTGGTATCAATAATCCAGCCTATTGGTTGGCTACAAAAGTACAGATGACGACTGTAAACGAAAAACATAAATTCTGGGCTTTACATGCTTCTGGTGTTGCACTTCATTACGCAGGTAACTTAGCTGAGGCAAAAAGGGCTTTTATATCAAGCCAAGCATATAGCTGTGATCTTACATTAAGTTTTAGTTTGCAGCATTTAGGTAAATTGAATGTTGAAATAGGCAACTACGATGAAGCTTTAAAACAGTTAAATGGAGCATTGCTTATCCGAAAAGAATTAAAGCAGGAGGACCTAGTTAAATCTACCGAAAGAGCAATTCAGGGACTACGCGAGATCCGAACTTAACAATAAATTTAAGCAGATTAGCAATGCTTGTAATTTTGGGCTTGAATCAGTTTTAGTGTTTACGGCACAATAGATTAGGTTTAGTGGTGGCGTTGCTCACTACTTAATACAGCGTTAAATAGCCCAGATAGTAAGTGTAAGAATTTTAGGTTATGGAAGATAAAATTATTTCAGCAGTTAAAGACTTTGCTAACTCGATAAATTCGGGAGGCAAAGTGGTGGCTGATATATCTCCTCTAATTGATGCGACTTTTCAACTACCTCTTAGTAGCTTTGACTATTGGGAGCGCCTAATTCGATCAGAATTTTCCTTGGCATTAAGAGAATCAACTCCTCCAAAATGGAAAGTCTGGTCCAAATCTAGTGGACTTCTGACTTGGTTAGACTTAATAAGCTGGGATGGTTACAAGCGAGAGAAAACTCTACGCACACTGTCAGGTGCGGCTCCAAATACTTTCTTCTTTTCACTTGCCATTCGTAGGCTTAATGATTGGGTGCCTCAAGTTCGTGAAGCTGCAAGGGATAAGCTTCCTGAAATAGCAAAATCTACCAACCCAGAATTTGTTGTTGAAGCGCTTTGTATCGCCCTATCTAATTGGAATTCATGGGGAAGAATTGAGGATGTTGATAAAGAAGTTCTCTTACAGATAATTTGTGCAGAAAAAGTAGCAGAATCACTAAGGTTAAAGTTAATTACATCGACTTCTGGTCCAATGCCTTCGCTATTTTCCCAACTTGGCCGCACATCTATTCTTGATGAAAGCATTGAAAATATAGCGAGTGAAGCAGCTCAACCAGCGGTTCGAGCTAAAGCTTTCCGTAGCTTATTTGAAGGCAAGGTTGCCTGGATTGAAGGAAGAAAATGGGAATGGACTGATATAAGATATTGCGAAGGTAAGCTAAAGCCGATCATTTCAGAAAGAGAGATAGGTGTTCAATCATCGTTGCTTACATTGCTAAAGCTTTCTTCTGAAGATAGGTCTTCAATTGTAAGGCGTATATCAGCAGAGATCCTGATTCGTAATTTATCAAATATTGGAGGCATTGCTAGGGTTTATGCTGAAAAGTTTGCATCAGATAAATCCCAAGCAGTATCTGAAAGAGGACGGTTTGCTTTAAAAAAACTAGATGAGATGGATCGTGCAAAGGCCACTTAGCAAATAGTTTAAAAGCGGACAAAATTCAGTTGGCTGGTTTCGCTCCGCTTCACATTATAGTCAACCAAATTTTGTCTTTTAACAGAGGCGTTAGGTATACACATGAGTCTTCTGCCAATGGCCAATACAGTGTCCGATGAAAAGTACGTGAAAGAAGCGAAAAGGACCATTGCCGAAAAGCAATTAGTTGGTGCTGCCAACAACACAAAATGGAATGAGCTAATATCAGAAATTCGTGAACTTTCTAACCCACCTTGCTACCGAACTAAGGTGGTTAATGGCTACATCTCGGGTTGGGATAGAGAATGGTATTATCACTTACCACTTCCATTGCTTTGCGTTGAGTGGATTGATATTGATTTGTCTGAAAAGGTTCTAAGTCTTATTAAACGGATCGGCTTTGAATTTGAAGTGACGGAATCATTTGTTAGAGTTTGGGGTTATTTTCCAAAGTGTTACAAAGAATTTGGTGCAAAGTATACCTAACAAGGCCAGTGATTCGCAACGCTTGGCATTTTTGCTCTGCGTTGCGTTTTGTGTTTAAGGTGGAATGCGGGAGCTTCGGTATTGCGTTGCTCACACCTTAACAGGGCGTTAGCACTTAGAGTAAAAGATCCGGAGTTCTATTTTGGAAGATCTGTTAAAAATTCATTACGAAAAACTGAAGAATAATGAGTCATCTCTATGTCCCGCGCTTTGGCTCCGGACTCATGAAGCAAAAAAGCAAATTGAGGATGTATTGCTTTGGGAGAAAGAGGTACCAGTAGTTCTGAGTGGAGAGGTTATTGACAAAGGCCACAAGTTTAGCCTGCTACAGAAATTAAAGCCTTACTGCGAAGAGTTGGGGCAAATAATGGCTCATAAGTCGATTGCAGATCTTTATAGGGTGTCGCCAATACCAAACGGAAAAATGGAAGAAGGTGTGAGAGCTAGAATACTGTTTAGTAACCCAGACATGAAGTGGGAGATTAAAACTCCAGTAGGGAGAATTGATTGTATGAGCTCTGAAGATATTATTGAAATTAAAGCTGCTAGGAGTTGGAAGGCAGGTGTAGGTCAATTAGTAAGCTACGGCTATTTTTATCCTAAGCATAACCTCATTCTGCATTTATATGGTTATTTACCTGATGACTTGTTAAGGGACATTGTAAAAGTGGCAGAAAGAATTGGAATTAGGGTGCAAACAAAGTGCTAACAAAGCGTTACTCACTACTTAACGAAGCGTTATGAGTTTAGGAATAAAAATGTATATCTGGAACATCAAGAGTTTAAAAGAACAGGTTAGATCTGGGCGACTGACTGAAAAAGATAGATTTATATATATGTTCTTAACTCTTATCTTTACTGTATTAGGTATTGAGATTGCGCTAAGAATCCCTATTGAGTCTGGAAACGTGTGGGACGCAATAAGTTCCGTATCTTCTGTCCTGATTCCTATACTGGGTACATTCTTGGCTTATAAAGCAAATGGGGCTGCCAATGGAACTGATTTCCTCGGACGATATTTTAGTATTAGCTTTGTCGTTGCAGTTAGGTTCTTCACTCTATTGATACCGATGTTTGCTTTGTTGTCCGCTTACTATATGTTGGTTATTCCTGAAAACCCTGAGCTGGTCAGTACAGCTTCGGACACTTTGCCTTTTATCGTTTGGCAAGGTTTACTTTATTATCAGGTAGTTAAGCATATAGGTGCCGTAAAACACTCCATACAAGCTGTTTAAGAGTGATTCGCAACGCGTGGCACTTTTACTATGCGTTGGGTTTAGTAATTTAAGGTGGTTTGCGGTAGCATCTGTGTTGTTCAGCACTAAGTGCTTTCAGGAAATTTATGGATATCAGCATAAAAGAAGTTACAAAGGATAACTGGCTAGAAGTCATTCATTTAGAAATCACCAAAGAGCAGGAAGATTATGTTGCCCTCAACTCTGAATCAATCGCCGAGTCTCATTTCTATCCCCATTATGTTAATCGAGCGATTTATCGAGGCGATGAAGTCGTGGGATTTTTACAATATTATCAAGAGCTAGAGGAGGGCTTGCCAGACGAGTTTTATATTGCGCAGTTTATGGTAGACGTAAAATATCAAGGTCAAGGCATTGGAACGATTGCAACCAAATTAGCAATTGAAGAAGTTGAGTGCTATCCCAGAATGTAAAGTCATCACTATCCTATATATGCCAGGCCATCACGTCATGAGAAGATTCTATTCTCGCTTTGGGTTTGTTGTCACCGAAGAAGATGAGCAAGATGGGGTAGTAATGGAACTTAAGGTGAAGTGATTTTGCATCTGCAAGGATACAAAATTAACGTAGCCGCGCTGTGCTATTATGCCGCTATGTCACCGTCCGTTAGTTTCCCAGAGGACGCGACTAATCTGTAGGAAATTTTTGTTTCTGATGGAGTACACGTATAACTCGGATAATGTCGCCTTCTATACAATAGGAAACGATCATCGAAATCTCAGGTATGATAAGTAATCGCCCACGAATACCGTCTCGCTGTACACCCATAAGAGGTTGCTTTAGCAAGTTTTCTACTTTTACTCCAATGAGGTTGTCAGTTTTTTCTGCCGCATCAGAGTTAAAGTCATAGAGAAATTCAAAGATTTTTTCACGATCATTAAGTGACTCTTCTTCCCATAAAATCATTACTTATCTCGATTACGGATTCTGGCTTTGCGTTCTTCCATTTGAGATTTAGCTGTTTGGTGCTCAACGAAAACAGATTCGCCTGCGTCGAACTTCTCAAATGCTAGGTTTACTTGTTCTGTTAGCCATGCATCATGAGATAGTGTTTTTCTTTGTTGTTCAGCGAGTTGTTCAGTAAGTTCACGACAAGCATCACTTAGTGTGCGGCCTTGGCTCTCAGCCATTTGTTGAGCTAGGCGTTTCGTTTCCTCATCAACACGAAATTGAATTCTAGCGTCCATGACGTATTCCTTTGTTGCTGTGTGTACAAATGTTAGCACTAGCCTTTGATATCGGCAACTAACAAGTAGCTTGAGCCTAGACGTATATATGTTTACGCCTCTTAGCTTGACGTAGCACCTTTGGTATTTATCCTGAATTATTGGCATACTTTGGTGATGATTATTTTGCCTTTTAGTTTTCGGTAAAGATATAAATAATATTGTGACTTAGGAAAATATGAGCAATCTAAATAGTAACGTGTTTGATTTTGTAGCCCACGAAATCAAAGTAGATAAACTAATCGCGCAATCGGTTGTTACACCGTATATGTCTAATGCCAAGTGGCGTAAATGTTTTCGTCTGCTCAATGAAGTAGCCCCTGACATACAAGTGATTTGGAAGTTTGTTGGTAGCCAAAATGATGGTGTTAGGGGTTCATTACCAACTAATGAAGCCATAGGAGAAACATATCTTTCCAATCGTTTTTGGTTTGGTCCTACTTATTACAAGGAAATCGAGTGGTTGGACTTTCCAG
Source organism: Vibrio sp. Of14-4 (assembly GCF_022347625.1). NCBI lineage: Bacteria > Pseudomonadati > Pseudomonadota > Gammaproteobacteria > Vibrionales > Vibrionaceae > Vibrio > Vibrio sp. Of14-4. The sequence continues at coordinate 9,913 of NZ_JAKRGI010000012.1, forward strand.
AACTTGGTAAACCTTACGGTAAAGAGAAGATACCCGTAGCTTGGTTCGAGCAAGATGTAAGCTCTGTCGTAGAGTCATTAAATAAGATTGGGCGTTGGCATATAGTGAAAACAGATTTAGGGTTCAGATTGTATGGATATCAATGAATACAAAGAATTCGTTATAAGTATAAAAAGGAAAATTTAATGAATCATCACGTAATGTTAGATATTGATGGAACGCTACTTCAGTCATATGAAATGGATGAGCAGTGTTTTTTTGATGCTGTGCTAGAGGCTACAGGGCTTGAAATATCAACTGACTGGGGATCTTATCCCTTTGTCACTGATAGAGGTATATTGAAAACATTTATCGAACAACAGAACCTCAAATACTCACTCGCTGAGTTAGAGAGTATTGTTAAGCCTATCTTTATCCATAATATCCGAAAAGCCATTGAAGCTTCACCTGCTAAGGAAGTTCCAGGAGCCAAAAATTTTGTGGCTCACCTATTAAATAGTGATAAGTATGTCGTTTCTATTGCTACAGGAGGCTGGGGAGAAACCGCAAGGATTAAATTGGAATCAGCAGGTTTTGAGGTAGAGAAGTTGTCAATTATGTCTTGTAATGATCACTACTCCCGTATAGAAATTATGGAGTTGGCAAAGTCCCAAATGAATAAAGTTATAGATTATCCAGTGACTTACTTTGGTGATGCCGAATGGGATCTAAAAGCCTGTGAGCAGTTAGCAGTCAACTTGGTCATCGTTGGAGACAGGGTAAAGCATCATCAGCGTATTCAAGACTTTAAATGTTTAGAAAGTGCTCTAAGTTTTGTGATATGAGCTAGCCTGAACGCCTGCCAGTAGGTGTGATAGTAATATGCGATTACCAAGCAGCTGGTTGAGCCTCCTTCATCAATTCCATCTTTCGTTTCGGGCTAAATTGGTTATGATAAACCCTTATTCAGTGGTTAGAAGTGCGAGGGTGATGTGTTAGTAGAAAAATGGCTAGATATCGAGGGCGACCAGCTTTATTGTTTGGCTACTGAGCGCAAAGAATCTCAAGAAACGTTAGTGTTGATTCATGGTTTGGGTGAATCGCATCTCTGTTTTGCGGATGCAGTCGACTGGCTGCCGAATTACAACCTAGTCATGTTTGATCTATGTGGTTACGGCTATTCTCCTGCTTCAGCCATTTCTCATTCAACGGAAACTCAAGCAAAGCGAATATTAAAAGCGCTTGAGCAATTAAAGATTGATGATTGCTTTCTCCTTGGTCACTCTTGGGGAGGCGATACGTCTACCTTGGTTTGCCAACACGATACAAAAGGTATTGTGCGTGGTTTTATTAATGCCGAAGGTGGCGTCCACGCAGAAAATATAATCTTGTCTAAGATAATTGCTGAACAATATTCTCAGTTAAGTCCTGATGAATTTTCTAAGTGGGTGAAAGGTGTCGGTTTTTCACAACGTTTTTCTCTGTCTTGGGGCCACGGGGCGGGTATTAAGTATTTATCGTCTGTTCGGCGCTGTGACCCCGTTGTTTTAGGTAATACCGCGAGTGAAATTTATGTTCAGCACGCCACTCAAGATGCGCGGGGTGTTGTTCGTTGGGGACAAATCTATGAAAGCTTGCCGATACCTAAAGTTTACTTTTGGGGTACACAAAGTTTAAGTGGTTGTGAACACGCTGAAAGATTCATTTCGACATTAAATAATGTTTCGTTCGAAGGAGCCAATCATTGGGTTCAAAATGAACCGTCTAAGTTTTACCAAGAGGTGGATAAATTCATCACTGAGGTTGCCAAAATATAATCTGCATTTAAGAAGCTTTTTCTAGTCAGGCAGAAGCATCACTTATTTTTTCAAAGTACAAAGCGAGCGAACTAGCTCGCTTTATTAGCAACTATCCCCATTTAAACGAATGCCTAAAGCTGCTGTTTCACAGCAGGGCTTTCACTCCCACTTTTCAAAACCTGCCCTTTACCGACTAATTGGTTATTTACGCCAAGTCAGTATGCAAAAACAGACCTAAAGTAAACTCATAGCAAGATAAAACAGGTACTCAAGGGAGGTAAAGTTGATTAAGACGCAGCATAACTAAACATGAGTCGATTTACCTAAATTTGTAATCTTGCGCCAAATTGAATCGGCAGTAAACACTGTAATTAGTACGGCTTTGTTAGGCGTTAATGAATATGCTAGCTAGTTAAACAGCCATCAATGTTAATGAGATAGTTGAGGCAAAACCCATGGGGGGCTTTTCTGGGATGTCATAGGTGATAAGAGGAAGCTTGTAACGAGCGATAGAATCCAGTTTAAAAAGGTTTGAGATATGTATGAACAAGTAAAGAAGATTAGAAGAAACAGTTATCAGTTAAATTCATCAGGTAATAATTTTGGAGTAAAAACAGTTGGTAACAAGATAAAAAAAATGGATAGTCAAACAATAGGACAAAGGAAAATAATAGATACTTTGGATATAGAAATGTATAGACAAGGTCACAATGGCCAGGCTCCAACTTACACTATCACCCAGAATGAGGTGCAAGGAGGAGATGACGTAGTCATTGTAGGAGGGGGGTATTATACACCCGATGAAATAATTCATATTGCTAATGTGAATCCTAATATGAAATTAAGAGGAGTATATCTAAATGGAAATGGAATTAGGGACATAATTAGAAATCAAATGAACCAAACACAGGTCCAAGAATTCAATAACGCTTTGCTAGGGCCGCATCCTGAGGATGACGTGGCTGCTTTTTTCGCCGCACTCGATGCTAGAGGGCCATTGATTATAGAAGATAATTAACAATAAAAATCGTTTTATACAGGTGTTATTCCTATGCTAGAAAATGAAATCTTATTTAGAAAATAATTAAAGTAATTAAAGGGACAGGCACCCTAAGGAACGGAGTTTAAGTGGTTGTGAACGCGCTGAAAAATTCATTTCGACATGGAATAATGTTTCGTTCGAAGGAGCCAATCATTGGGTTCAAAATGAACCGTCTAAGTTTTACCAAGAAGTGGATAAATTCATCACTGAGGTTGCCCAAAAATAACCCGTTTTCAAGGTACTTTTTCTAGTCAGGCAGAAGCATCAACTTATTCTTTCAAAGTGCAAAGCGAGCGAACTAGCTCGCTTTATTAGTAATTATCCCCATATAACCGAATGCCTAAAGCTGCTGATTTACAGCAGGGCTTTCACTCCCACTTTTCAAAACCTGCCCTTTACCGACTACTTGGTTATTTACGCCAAGTCAGTATGCAAAAACAGACCTAAAGTAAACTCATAGCAAGATAAAACAGGTACTCAACACGAGTCGATTTACCTAAGTTTGTAATCTAGCGTCAAATTGAATCGGCAGTAAACGCTGCAATTAGTACGGCTTTGCTATGCGTTAATAACTATTTCAGCCAGTCTACCGCAAGGTTTTAACAGTGCGCTTGGGCGTGAGGTTAGATGGCTGTTGGGGTGGTATGGAGGGGATGAGTTTACTGTTGGGTAAGGTGGGGTAGACACCCTAATAGGCCTTAAAAGCCAAATAGGCAGTTAAAGAGGTATCTATGTTAATGAAAAAATCTAATTTAAAGAGGTTTGAGATATGTATGCACATGTAGAGAAACCAAAAGAGAATAAAAGAAGATCGGTTGCTAATTCAGTTGCTCATAAAGGGTACAATATTGTAGGCGGTAATAACATCACGTGCGAATATCCTCAAAATTCAACACACGAGAGATTCGCACTGCCCGCTTATATTAAAACGCATCTAGAGAACAGACGGGAGATGAGGTGGGAAGCGGTAAACGGGGGCGGAGGGGTATCAGGGCTTGAGGGTAAAGGGGTATTAGAAACAAATACGGAAACACCGATACAGAGGGCCGTGATAGCATCGGTTGGGAAAACTACGTATGAAAGTGGGGGAGATAAACATGCCGAAGAGCGGTTATTCAAGGGGGGTAAATACGCGACCGGCGACCTTACGATATCAATGAATGCTTGGCCGTGCATCGGTGAGGGATTCCATAACTGCCACAAACTATTTAAAGAGAAATCTAAAGGACGGACAATAACGGTGAAAGTAACGGGTGACAAAGCGGGGTATGCCGCCTGCTATGGGCTCGTGCCCGGGAGCACTGGCACGATCGTATATGAAGACGGCGGCTGGACCATTCAGGGCAAAAACGCTATACCCATGGAAGCCGATGAACCAGAAGACGTACCCTACAGTGCGTACACGACTGGGGAGTTATCCAATGACTCAAAAGAAAAAGTAGAGAGGGGGCTAAAAGCAGGAAGGTATCCACCCGAAGACGACAAAAACGGACCTAAGAAACGGAATCAACGCTAGGTCAACCTACAAAAAGATTGGACAAATATACGAGGGGCATCAATGCAAAGAGGAATGCACATGCAGGAATAGAGAGACCTTTCGATAAGTAACAAACCAATCGATTACACCTAAAAAGTAGGGGACTCTTGAAACAGAAAAGTGGGCTTTTCTAGGCTAGTGGTGTGAACTAAAGTCAGCGTATGACAAGAAGGATCACGCATAACAACCGCACCTAGCCAACCAATTAGCCTAGAAGCCACTGCCTATTTGCGTATCGTTTATCCTGTTATCCTAATTGCATGAGGCGCTGATTTCTTTATGGCCATGATGCCATTACCCCAAAATGACTATCAACACTAAATAAGGGGTAGAAAAGATCTAGCCTAGGGTTAATCTGACAGGCATCGAGTTGAAAAAGTGGGTGCCTGTCAGATCAGGTCTGAATTAGTACAGATTACTCTCTATCATATCCATATTCAGCTTTACATTACTAGGATCATACGCATCCATGGAAAATTTTATTTCCTCTCCGAATTTTGTTTGTTTCTCTGAATGAATAGCATTTGGGTCGGAGTTTATATCAAAGACATCGGCGATGAGTTGTTGATTACATACCCCAGCTCTAAATTCATCAATAGCATCAATTAAACGGTCAAGGGCTATCGCTTGCTTGCCTTTCACGCTCATCCAGTCCGACAAACTTAACTCGCTTGTTACACCAAGACCTGCATCTGATTGATAAAGGTAAATCCTTGTATTCTCTTTTGATTGAGCGGGAATATCGACGGTATAAGCATGCCCCATATTAGGATCGTTTATCATTAAAATATAATTTTTTGAGGAGTCTCTATTTTCAACTTGCTTTAAAAGTTCCTCCTTTCCGGTAAAAGGAAGTTCCACTTTGGCTCTGCCTGTAGTCACTGTATCTAAAAAAAGTCTGATTATATTTTTGCCTTATAGACCTTACTGTAACGTTGTGAGTCATGTTCAAAATGGTAGCCATTGTAATAAAAGCCCGTTAAAGTCCCATCAGGTATTCCCCTGATTAGTAATGTGGTATTTAAAGTGTATATTCGTTTTGTCGTTGGCTCTGATGGGCAAAGCCCAAGGGAGATGCACGGGCCTTTTACCGAAGTTGAGTATCTTCGAGAGCAAGGGCTATTGGCACCTTATGAGGAAGATATCGTTTCAGACATATTCGCCAAATTCAATCAAGAGTTACCCTGCCCACCTTGGTCATCGAGTCATTGGCCAGACGATGCCATTTCTTGGTTCAAGGTGACTGCACAGTACTTTGTGTCTGAGATGTATAATTTAGTGGCGCTTTTAAACGAACATGGAATTCAAGTTCGAGTTTTAAAGTGTGACAAGTTATTCAAAATATTTTACGAAGATGAATTTCAAGTCGTTGCCTTGGACAAAAGGTTTTAGTGTGAATGGCACATCAAGATGTTTGAAGGACTTTTGCATCTCTATAAACCTATTTGATTAATCGACAAGAGAACTCCATAGAACCCACCAAGTATTCATCTGCTCGCGCTCTACACTGAGCAATTCAAGCATTCGATAATGTTTGTGGTTAGGAACTCAATTTAATCAATTCTCAGAGAGGTGGCTTTATGTCAACGACTAATCCTAATTTTGATGTTTTACGTGCATATATTGCGGGCAACGAAGGTTACAGAACCAATGTCTATACAGACACCCAAGGAAATAAAACCGTGGGTATAGGGTTTAACCTCCAGCAATCTGGAGCCCAGAAGCAAATTGAAAACCTAGGAGTGAACTATCAGCAATTATGTTCTGGGCAAGTCGTGTTAACGAATGGGCAAGTCGATAGCTTGTTCGAGGATAGTGTGAATAACGCTATTCAAGGAGCGCAAGCCACGGTCAGTAATTTCTCTAGGTTAGTCCCTGCACGGCAAATTGTAGTGGTGGATATGGTATTCAATTTGGGCGAATCGAAGTTTTCCGGTTTTCACCAGATGATAGCGGCGTTAGAGGCGAACAATTGGGATGAAGCGGCGACACAAATGTTAAACTCTTTATGGTATGACCAAGTAGGAGAGCGTGGGCAACGTGATGTTGGCAGCATGAAGCTCGGGGCATTATTACCTATGGCGAATAACTTATCGTAGGAGTAAGGCGGAGCACAACATGGGGAGTATCAGATCAAGAAAGCTTGGTCTGTTTTACTCATTGAGTGCTCTAATCTACCAAATTCAGCTCTCTTAATTGGCCAATAACGGAGTTTAATTGACCGTTTCAAGAGAGTTTTACATGACCAATGACAGTGCTGTTCTCTACAAGCAGACCTTCTCCCTGCCCCAATATTAACCATGTATGAATATAGATAGGCTGTATTAAGAGCAGTAGAAGGATAAAAACCTTGGCTTCTTATCACTTTTATCGCTAGACATTATGTACCTAATATTGCACAGTATTTTTAACTTCATAGCTAAAAAAGGAATAGCAATGTTCAGTCACGTTATGGTCGGCGCAAATGATATTAATCAATCCAAGACTTTTTATGATGCTGTGATGGCCGTTCTTGGATATTCAGAAGGTGTGATGGATGACAAAGGCCGCTGCCTTTATGTAACAAAAGATGGTGTGTTGGGTATTACTAACCCAATTGATGGTGAGCCAGCAACTCATGGCAATGGAATGACAATCGGGCTTAAAGTCAGCAGCCCTGACTTGGTGGAGGCATGGCATGCCGCTGGTCTAGAAAATGGCGGCACAGCGTGTGAAGCACCTCCTGGTATACGTGAAAGCCGAGGGAGGACATTGTATTTGGCTTACTTGCGAGACCCTGCTGGCAATAAGCTTTGCGCCACTCATATTGTTTCGTCGAGTTAAATGTATGGAACATGCTCCAATAAAACCGCTGATTAGTTTTGATGATTTTGCGAAAGTAGATATTAGGGTTGGCCTTATTCGTGAAGTCACTGAGGTGGCTAAGTCTGATAAATTGATGAAGCTTACAGTGGACTTTGGCGATCATACCCGCTCTATTCTCGCTGGTATTAAACAAGAACGTGATAACCCAAAGGATATTGAGGGTAAGCAAGCATTGTTTGTGGTGAATTTGCCGGAGAGGAAAATGGCTGGTGAAGTCTCGCAAGGTATGTTGTTCGACATTGGTTATGAAGACAAACTCTTGCCGTGTTTAGCTTGTCCAGAAATGCCTATGCCCAATGGCGCCAGAGCTGGATAAACTGCCAAGTTTGTTTCAACGTACTGACATGTTTTGGATAATTTATGTCAAAAGTTGTTTTAAAGGGCTTTATTTTGGTCCCTGAATCAGAATTAGGCTTGGTTAAGAGTGAGCTCACCAACCATAAACGTCTAACGTTAGAAGAGGAAGGGTGCATCACTTTTCAGGTGACTGAAAACCCGCAAAATCCGCTGCGTTTTGATGTTTATGAAGAGTTTATTAATAGGGCCGCTTTTGACTATCACCAAGAACGAGTCAAAGCTTCCCGCTGGGGAATGATAACCACTAATGTTCAGCGCCACTATCAAGTATTTGAATGACTCTTACGAAGTTCGCCGATTAAAAAAAAAGGACTGAAAACTAACAGTCCTTTTTTCGTTGTGTTCTTCAGATTGAAAGTCAGAACTATTGCACTAGCTTAAACACTAATGCACTTACCGCGACGGCTCCGGTCGCAAGTACAAAGAAAGTCGAGAGCTTGCCTTTATACATGTGCAAACTTTTTACTTTGTAGACGGCGATCATTGGCATGATAAATAAAATCATCGCAATAATTGGACCTGATAGCGCCTCCATCATACCCAAGATGCTCGGGTTGATAATCGATACCGCCCAGATACTTAAGAAGAGTGCAAGGATACAAATAGCATGCGCCTGACGATGAGAAAGCGGCGTGCTTTTGGTCAGCATACCAATCAGGCTTTCACGTGCTCCCAAGAAGTGGCCGATGAAAGAAGAGGTGATAGCAATGAACGCAACAATAGGGCCAAGTGTTGCGATAAATGGGTTATCTGTGGCATTGGCTAGGTAAGAAAGTACGGATACGTTCTGAGTCTTAGCTTCCACCAATTGCTCTGGGGAAAGAGTCAGTACACAAGAGCCTACAAATAGCATCACAAACACAATCAGCATTAGGTTCGTGCGGCGAACGATCACTTCTGATTTCGGTGTGGCTTCTTCATCGCCATAATGTCTGCGCTGAGCATTAGCAAACGAAGACAGAGCGGCAACATGGCTAAATGAGAAGATCACGACGGGAGTGGCTAGCCATAGAGTGCTGCTTAAATCGGATATTGCCGGCATAACAAGTTCTGGCACATGCCAGCTAGGGATCAGGTAGACAGATAAAAACAGCAAAATAGCGACCAGTGGATAGACCATGATTGAGAATGTCCGCAGCATGGCTTTTTCACCTGCGAGCATGATGGCGATCAATCCAGCTACTAAAACACCAGATAGCCAAGCTCTCGGCATAGAGGCCATATCTGCTTGGTTAACCATAAAACTATCGACTGTATTGGTAAGACCAACACCATAAATCAGCAGAACAGGGAAAATTGAGAGGAAGTAAAGAAGAGAAATACCTTGTCCGGCAGCTGGACCAAAATGTTCAACAACGACGTCAGTAAAGTCGGCATCGGTTCGGCGAGAAGAGAGAATAAAGCGAGTAAATCCTCTGTGTGCCAAGTAAGTCATCGGATAAGCAAGTATGGCCATTATAATGAGTGGGACTATGCCACCTATGCCTAAGTTGATGGGCAAAAATAGGATGCCTGCACCGACGGCGGTGCCAAATAGGCTTAAGACCCATTGAGTATCGTAGGATGTCCACGGGCTTGCTTTCGCTGTTAACGTATTTTGAGTATCACTCACTTGTGCGTTACCTCTGTCTGTCATGGAAACGCAAGGCTATATATTTTGTAAATAATTATCACGATATTTATACGTTATGGTGATCCAACTCACGAAGTAAAGTGTTAAAAAGAGGTGTCTGAATGTTTGTTAACCAGTTGTTTATTTTAATATTAAACAAATTCAATTAAATGATTAGAGTAATATTCGGCCTAACTGGCAAAAAGAAATGTTTAAGACTCAGGCAATACAAAGCCGTTGTGCCGCTTGATTTGGCATGTTTGCATCAAGTAGTAACCAGCTACAGAAACGAGCAGCCGATTTAGGCCGTAATCTTTTATCAGCTTTTTTGCATAAGTTTTTTAAACATGGATGATTGGCGAATAAACTGAGCGTATATTTGCTGCCTATACTCCAATTGTTGCTCGTCATTGAGTTGGCTGTAGTGTTCAAGTGCTCGCTCTGCAGATGGAGCATCGGGAATGGTTGTAAAGGCGCTCAATGCTGTCACTACCGATTGTGCTTCGACCGACTCTAGAGAGAACGAAATTTGTTTCGCTTTTTGAATTAACGCTTGGAGAATAACCTCCCTTTCTGCCTGCTCTATTTTTGATATGAGCTCGTTTTTGGTGCTCTTGAGTCCGGCTTGTTCGAGCCTGGTCATTAGTTCATTATTCATTTTTTTATCGAGTAATTAGTGGGTTTAGGCTAATGGCTTGGTTTATATAGTGTCTTGTTAAACCAATAATAAAGGTTGAGGAAGAGCAAAGTCTGGTGTAGAAATTATCGTTTCCAACACCTCTTTAGTGATAACAGGTTTATTTTCTACTATTGGAAAGGTAAGGGTTTGGTCGCCCTTCAGTGTGACTTGGTAATGCGTTTCTACCGTACGAATATGACCGGATTGTTTTATGTTGGCAACAAGAACCTTTACATCATTTATTGAAAGGAAGTGACCCTTATAGTAGAGCTCTACATCGCTGATCATGCATATCTCGCCCAGCATTGGTAGGAGTCCATCTAAGTCCTCAAGTTCGATTGTTACCATTTTTACACCCGTCTCTTACAGTATTTTTCGTTGCACAAGTCCTTGTATTTGTTTTCGTTAGGGCGCGGAGGTTATATTAGGTTGAGAATGATCGATAATAAACTAACGTGAACTTTTATGATCTGTAATCAAATCATAATATTAATGGCGTGTTTTCGATAGATGAGCAGGAGGTGCCTTTTAAAGCAAAGGGTCGATTGATAAGCTTTTATCTGGGTAAAGTTCAATAGAAAAACAGCCAGTTATATGACTGGCTGTTTTGAGATGCTTAATTAGACGTCGTAAGTGGTTGACGCTGTATCACCGCCAGTTCCCGTCCAGTTAGTGTGGAAGAACTCACCGCGCTGGCGATCAATGCGCTCATAGGTATGAGCGCCAAAGTAGTCACGCTGCGCCTGAAGTAAGTTCGCAGGCAGACGAGCAGTGGTATAACCATCGAGGAAAGTCAGGGCAGACGTTGTACATGGCATAGGGATACCAGCTTCAAGAGACTTGGCAGCAACTTTACGCCAAGCGGTGAGGCTGTTTTGTAGAATGCCTTTGAAGTAATCGTCAGAGCCCAGGAATGCAAGCTCAGGATTTTTCTCGAATGCATCGCGAATATTACCCAGGAATGCAGAACGAATGATACAGCCACCACGCCACATTAGGGCTACGTTACCGTAGTTCAAATCCCAGCCGTTTTCATTGGATGCTTCGCGCATTAACATGAAGCCTTGCGCGTAAGAGATGATCTTAGAAGCAAGCAGTGCTTGGCGAAGTGCATCAACCCATTCTTGCTTATCACCTTGAACCGGTTCAATAGTTTTACCAAACAGCTCCTCTGCTTTTACGCGTTGGTCTTTCAGTGCCGACAGGCAGCGAGAGAATACTGACTCAGAGATAAGAGTGAGTGGGATACCAAGATCAAGCGCGTTGATACCCGTCCATTTGCCCGTGCCTTTTTGACCTGCAGTGTCGAGGATCTTCTCAACTAGAGCTTCACCATCTTCATCTTTGTAGCCGAGAATATCTGCGGTAATTTCAACTAAGTAGCTGTCGAGCTCAGTCTTATTCCAGTCGGCAAATACTGCTTGCATTTCATCAGCAGACATACCTAAACCATCTTTCATAAACTGATAAGCTTCGGTGATCAGCTGCATGTCGCCGTATTCAATGCCGTTGTGAACCATTTTAACGAAGTGACCAGCACCATCGTTACCGACCCAATCACAGCATGGCTCGCCTGCATCTGTTTTTGCAGAGATTCCTTGGAAGATAGGTTTTACTGCTTCCCAAGCTTCTGGTGTGCCGCCTGGCATGATAGAAGGTCCAAAACGAGCGCCTTCTTCACCGCCTGATACACCCGTTCCGATAAAATGAATACCTTTCTCACGAAGTGCTGCAACACGACGGTTGGTATCTGGGTAGTTGGTGTTACCACCATCGATGATGATGTCACCTTTATCTAGTAGTGGAACCAGTGCTTCAATAAACTTATCTACGACGTCACCGGCTCGTACCATAAGCATAACTTTACGTGGTGCTTCTAATTTTTCGACCAACTCCTCAAGGGAATATGCGCCGACGATGTTGGTGCCTTTTGCTGGACCTTGAAGGAACTCATCTACTTTTGCAGCAGTACGGTTATGCGCCACCACTTTAAAGCCATGGTCATTCATATTTAGGATAAGGTTTTGGCCCATTACCGCTAGACCAATAACACCGATATCACCTTTCATTATTTCTCTCCAATTTTTAATGGACGCTCGCGTTACGCGATCTTTTCTGCTGCGTCTGAATCTAGGTACCACTCCGTCTTTCCAGTTTGCGACTGGATTTTGGCTGCGGGATAGGGCAGTTCGTTTGCGGGAGTGGTATGAATCTCATGAACGATCTCTACTTTTCCAGCACCAAGTACAAGGTAGCTGATACGCTTGGCCGCTTGTAAAACTTTAGCGGTTTTAGAGACGCGGATCTGGCCTGACTCTGGGTGAGAAGCTAAAACAGATAGCTTTTCCTCTTGGTAGTCAGTCTGTCCTGGAAATAGGGAAGCAGTGTGACCATCAGCGCCGACACCAAGTAGGATCCAGTCAAAAACAGGCGTGCCGTTCTCGGTTGGTATGACTTCAACCATTTCCTTTGCAAATCGCTCGACTTCGAGCTCTGGTTTTTCCTCACCACGAATGCGATGAATATTGCCAGCCGGTATATCTACTTGGCTAAAGAGTAGGGCATTCGCTTCGCCAAAATTACTCTCTTTGTCTTCAGGTGCCACACAACGTTCATCGCCCCACCAGAAATGAAGATTTTTCCACTCGATCGATGTTGCATAGGCTTGAGTTGCCAGCAATTTAAATAACATTTTGGGTGTGCTACCGCCTGACAGCGAAATGTGCACAGGTCGATTGAGCTCGCTAAGCGCCTTTAGGTCGTCAGCTAAGCTCTCTACTACTTGTTGCGCGGTTTGGAAGATCTTATGGTTGATCATAGTTCACAATAATCCGTATCTGTTAAATTCTTACATGGGAAACGCCAAGCTCTGTTGTCTCGTTTTAGCAGCTCGTCTGATTCTTTCGGACCCCATGTGCCACATGCATAGCCAAATAGGGCCTGTGGATCTTGTTTGAAGTCTAGAATCGGCTGGACATATTGCCAACATGCTTCGACGGCATCGCTGCGAGCAAATAGAGTTGCATCGCCATTAAGCGCATCAAGGAGAAGGCGTTCATAGGCGGTGAGCATTTGTGTTTCTGGTAAATCTGCGTAATGGAAGTTCATCGCCACTTCTTTGGCTTTGAATCCTGCGCCTGGCTCTTTAAGACCAAAGCTTATCTGAATGCCTTCATCTGGCTGGATACGAATAACTAACTTATTCTCTGGTGCATTTTGGCCAAAAACAGGATGAGGCGTTTGTTTGAAGTGGATAACCACTTCTGTGACTCTGGTCGGCAGTCGTTTTCCAGTACGAACGTAAAAAGGAACGCCATTCCAACGCCAATTATTGATGTAGGCTTTGAGGCCAATATAAGTCTCAGTTCGAGAGTCATCGGCGACACCATTTTCTTCGCGGTACCCGACTAGGTGTTGACCGCGTACATCTGATGCTGTGTATTGACCAAGGACTAAATCATTTCTTAGCGCTTGTTCATCAAGTGGTTTGAGACACTGAAGCACTTTTATGACTTCGTCTCGCATTGAATCGGCATTGATTTGTGCAGGAGGCTCCATTCCTACCATAGCAAGAACTTGGAGTAGGTGATTTTGGAACATATCACGAACTGCGCCTGAGCCGTCGTAATATCCGCCACGTTCTTCAACACCTAAAAATTCAGCCCCAGTGATTTCGACATAGTCAATGAAGTTGCGGTTCCATAGAGGCTCGAACATGGCGTTTGAAAAACGAAAGACCAGCAGGTTTTGAACCGTTTCTTTGCCCAAATAGTGGTCGATACGATAGATTTGATGCTCTTCAAAATGCCCATGGATCTCTTTATCGAGTTTTTGTGCTGATTCAAGGTCATAGCCAAAGGGCTTTTCGATGATTAACCGCTTCCAGCCGTCTTCTTCTTTGTTTAGCCCATGCGCTGCAAGGCTTGCTGGAATGACATTGTATAAGCTTGGCGGCGTCGCAAGATAAAAGAGCGTATTGCGCTGTTCGAAATGATACTGTTGAGAGAGTTGGTCGAGGCGGGTTACCAGTTTACTGTAGTCTGCGGTATCTGAGGTATTGATAGCTTGGTAATGCAGATGGTTTATAAACGCATCGAGCGTTGCAGGTTCAGTTTTTTCCATTTCCTGAAGAGAGTGCTTCAGTTTTTCGCGGTAAGACTCATCGCTGTATTCAGTGCGGCTGACACCAAGTATGGCGAAGTTTGTTGGAAGCTGCTTACTCGCATAAAGGTGATACAAAGCAGGGATCAACTTACGATACGTCAAGTCTCCCGAAGCACCAAAAATAACGATGCTGCTGTTTTCTGGTATTACCATCATCTTTCCCTTAGAAACGAGGTAGTTATCATATGTCGTTCATACAGTGAACTCAGAGAGCCAACCCTACCAACGGCAATTCAAAATTGATAATTGGTCATGCCTATTAGTCTGATAGCTAGAAATGAATTATTTCGAGCCACGAGATAAATCATAATAAGGCAGCACATTGTCCATGACTATTGATTAGACATCAACCTTTGTGAAAGCAATCGATTAAATATTGACTGATTATTGGCACATTTGGTGTTTTCTGCCACTTAAGAATCCCCATTAACAGTAAACAAAGGGGTTAAATCAGTGCTGGTTATCGAGCGTGGCCGTCTAAAATTGTGTTTTTAGATGTGCTTTAACGGTTTGAATATAACTGTCTCGGTCGATAGGAACGATTTGTTCTGCGTCTAAGAACATTTTGGCATAGTCTTGGTCGACTTCATGCTCTAAAAATAACAGATAAAGCTTGGGATCAATATGCCCAGTTGTTGCCATATGGGTCATTATGTTGAGGGATTCGGCAAGATTTTTCGCCTTTTTATACGGCCTATCGCTAGACGTTAATGCTTCGAATACATCTGCGATCGCCATAACACGAGCTGGAATGGAGAGTTCATCCTCGTTGAGCCCCCTCGGATAGCCTTTACCATCGATTCTCTCGTGATGTCCTCCTGCGATTTCAGGAATGTTTTTAAGATGCTCAGGATAGGGAAGGCAGCCGAGCATCGTCAGTGTTTGGATGATGTGGTCGTTGATCATAAAACGCTCTTCATCATTGAGGGTTCCATAACGAATCGATAGGTTGTAGAGCTCTCCACGGTGGTATTTCAATTTGCCCGGTTCGAGTACAAATTTCTCTGTCCAGATATCTTGTGGACTTTCACCCTTAGTCCAAGGGATCTCATGGACTTTCTTATCACTCAGTATTGGTTCCATGACGGGCAATGGTTGTCGCTCACCCGCGCGTTGCTTTTCTATCCAAGATACGCCAGCTTGATCGTCGAGTGTCCTTTTCCATTGTTTTTGCGCAATTTGATTGAGCCGAACAATGGCACTTTCGTCCATTTGCTCGCTACCTATATTGCATTCAGCAACAAACTCGAACTCACTGTCCAACATAGATTGAGTATCTTCTAGGGTTTTCTTTAATGCAGTGGCATCGCCGCCATTATACATACCTTGCCAATAGTCGGCTTCTGCTTGAACTTTAAGTAACTCAAATCGCATTCTTACTTCATGGATACGATCGTAAATGGTTTCAAGTTTGGTCGCTTTATCGATAACGTATTCCGGTGTGGTTACCTTTCCGCAGTCGTGAAGCCAAGCTGCGAGCTTGAGCTCTTCCCATTGATCGTCTGTCATTGAAAACTGAGGAAAGTAACCTTGGTCGTTATGGGCGACTTTGGTTAACATTTGGGTCAGTTCTGGTACGCGTTGACAATGACTGCCCGTATACGGTGATTTCGTATCGATTGCTGAGGCGATAAGCTGGATAAATGCATTCATCATATCTTTTTGCTGTTCCATTTGATGAATGTTTTCTTTGGCGATTTCAGCAAAGCTCAGCAGCTCTTTTAGGAAAGCATGTTTATCGCTTTGCTCTTTTGTAATGGCTCTTTCATACCCAAGAAGCAATACCCCTACCAATTGAGATTCTCTGTTAAGCAAAGGGAAAAAGTAGACATCTGAGTTATAAAAATCATCAATATATTTCTTAAGCGCGTTATCACTGCGATTCAAATGGACTATTTCGCCTTGTCGTAAGTCTTTTTCGAGCCAAGCGGTGTCTTTAAGAAATTCATTAACATCAATTTTAAACGGTATGATGGCGTGATTGGCGATGATCTCAAAACTGTGTTCTTTTTCGTTAACAGAGAAAAGGACGATAGTTTCAGCACGTGTAACAAGATAGCTTTGATGAGTGATGGTTTTAGCCAAAATAGAGAAATCTTTGTTACTGGCTGTCTCACGCAATAATCTCAGGAGATCGTGCAGCGTGTGCTCCATTAATTCTATCGACTCGGTTAAGTTAGATACCTCGCGAATTAAACTTTTTGGGTAGCGTGTCTTTTTGAAATCAAAACGAGCAATATTGTCGGTCAGTTGGACTAGGTTGTGCAGCGGTGTGGATAATTTAGTGGCAACAAACCAAACGGTTAGAAAACTTACCACTAGCATGGTTACGGCCACACTAATTTGCCTGTTTCGCATTGACAGTAAATCACCGAGCAACTCGTCTTGTGGGATAGCTTCTGCAAGTAGAAGTCGGACATGTTCGTTTAACCACACTGGGGTTAAAGTGACTGACCAAGTGTTGCCATCTCTTTCAATAACTTCATACAAAGTTTCTGTGCTGTGTCGATTTAAAATTGGTTCAAACAAGCTGTTTTTGACCGCTTGTTGCACGGACTCTATCTCTTGGTCCAAATTTATATTGGATTGGTGCTGTGCCAAGAGTCTGAACTGGGTGTCAAACAAAGCCACCTGAGTGGTTTTGGACAAACTAAGTTCAGCGATTTGATCCGAGAGTGACGAAAGTGTGAAGTCTGCTGCCACCACTTCTTGACCGTCAGCTGACCTGCGTGACAATGTCACGCCGTTTGTCTTCAAAAAATAGAAAAAATAGGGCTCGGTAAGACGTATTTCTCCGTCGGCATCTGCGTTGATGTACCAAGGTCGTACACGAGGATCGAAATTGTTGTCATTGGTTTTTTTGTATCCAACACGATTGTAATCATGATCTAAATAGTGAAATTCATTTAACCCTTCTGCCTTGGTGAAATTGATCATGAGCCTTGCGTTAGGGGGCGCTTCAAAGCGTTCTCGTGACGATTCGTCATGCAGTGGGCGAAGCATAAAAAATTCGCCGTGTTCGTTGCCATAGAATAGAGCAACAAGGCCTTGATTTCTTTCAAATATTAAATTGGCTGAAGCTAAGAAACGTTTTGCCTTAACTGGCGGTGTACGCTCTTTAATGACGGCGCTTAACGCCATAAAATCGAGGGTCGTTAAAATGGGACCGGCACGTACTTTGAAGGTCGATTCGAGCTTGCGACTATTTTCATTACTTAATTCTTTGGCACTCACAGCTAAAAGTTCTTGTGAGTGATGATAACTAATACCAATAAGAATAATGCCAACCAAAGTCGTTAGCACCAGAAATAAGCTCGTGATGTGAATACTCAGAGAATAATGTCGTTTCTTCATTTATATGTCGCTTAATGGCTTCTCCATAAGTATCGACCAATATATAAATCATGCAAAAGGAAAGATGAGTTACGGCATCATTTGGCATCTAGTTTGATGATTTTCAAACTAAATTGTGCCTACATCGACTATAACTATTATTGACACAGTTTAATTGGAAGCAAAGAGATGTTAACTCGGACGTATCAAGTTGAAGTATTGGCGACCCCAGAGGTTGTTTGGCAAGTATTAACGGAAAAGGCGCTGTATGAGCAATGGGCTAAGGCTTTCTCACCGCATTCTCAATTCGAAGGAGAGTGGAAAGAGGGCAGCAATATTTGCTTTTTCGACCCAGATCTTGGGGGGACTCGCGCCATCATTGACAAAATAGATACAAACAGAGAAATTCAATATACTCATGTTGCAATTTCTAATCCGGAAAATGTCAAAGATATTGATAGCGATACGGCGCAGAAATGGATAGGAACAAAGGAACATTACCAGATTATCCCTAACCAAGAATCTGTCACCTTAAAAGTAATGATTGATACGCATCCAGACTTTGTTGATATGCTTGATGATGGATGGAAAAGAGCGTTCCCATTGATCAAGGTAATAAGCGAGCAACAAGGTCGTTAGTTTGGTAAAGTGCACTATTACTCTGCACTTTAACCGACTAAGAATTTAAAATGAAAAAAATCATTTTTGCCTTAACACTCATGTTTTCGATTCAGGTTTTTGCATCAGACGTTGACTTGAAAGCAACCATGAAGCAAATGAAACTTGAGTTCAAGCAAGCTGCACAGGCAACAAGTGTCGATGGTATGAAAGCACCTATTGATAATATGTTGCAGCTTGTTGAGCAAGCCAAAAAAGGCAAATACCCACCAGAAAAAGTTGATACTTATGTTGAAGGTTTTAGTAAGCTATCGACAACCCTAAAACAGATTGATTCGCAGCTTGATGAAGGAGATCTCACTTCGGCTCAAGAGTCACTACGTCAGGTCGATGAACTTCGTGTTGAATATCATGATAAACGCAATCCTAGTATTTGGAGCAAAATATTTGGCTGATGTGATTGCCATATTTTTATCTGAGTAAAAGTCACTATCTGTATGATTGTGTGAAATTTTCACGCATTAAGGCCTTTGAATAATTGAAGAGTAATGATGCCTCGGTGGAAGAAGTTTAACCGATTGATGCTAACGATCAGTGCCCTAAGCTGGGCACTGATTGCATTGATGCCTGTCATCAATGCGCATGGTCCCAATGCTGGAGTATGGGCGAGCTTATGTACCCTTAATGGCTTTAAGTTAGTTCAGGTTGAAGAAGGAAAGCCGACAACTCAGCATGGTAAGGCTTGCCCCTTCGGTCACTTCTCTTGTTTTCACCAAGACACGCTTCCAACCCCATCTTACGTAACACGTATTACTTATGTAATCAGTGAGTATTATGCTTTTTTAGCCCCTAGCATAAGCTACCAATTAGCTTTTGCCAGAGCACCACCACCTTCCTTTTTTTAATACAGAAAATCATAAATTTAAAGTAAACGCAGCGTAGGCAAAGTACTTGGCTTTGACTGATGCTCTTGTCTGCGCGTCAAAAAAAGGAAAGTACCATGTTGGGTAGTCAAATTCAGACTTCACCTAAGGAAGCACCATGTCCTACTACGGACAGAACTCAAGTTAAATCAAGATATTTTATGGTCTGGCGCTGGCATTTTTATGCAGGTTTATATGTTATTCCTTTCATGATCATGCTCAGTCTAACTGGATTAGTCATGTTATTTGATGATGAAATCGAATCGATTAGGTATCACGATGAACTGACTGTTGTGCCTGAATCTGCTGCACTTCCTGTCTCTCTCCAATTAGACAAAGTACAAAAGGCTTACCCTCTCGGGAAAGTCACCCAATACATCCCCTCCAAAGACCCCAGTTTGGCAAATAAATTCGATGTTCGTTTAGCTGATGGTCGCTCGGTTCTGGTGACGACAAACCAGTACACAGGTGAGGTAATCGGTGAAATTGATCGTAGTGATAGCTGGTATCAGCTAGCTAATGATATTCATGGTACCTTGCTCATGGGACAATGGGGGGATTATTTGATTGAGATAGCGGCGAGCCTGAGCATATTACTGATTATGACAGGTGTATATTTGTGGTGGCCGAGAGACAATGCCAGTAAAGCGGGCTTGTTTAAAATTAGGCTCTCAAATATGCGCCTGTTGATGAGAGATTTACATGCAAACTTTGCCGCTTTGTTTTCGTTTGTCCTATTGTTCTTTTTACTATCCGGTCTAGCTTGGACGAGTGTATGGGGCGCAAAATTAGTGCAGGCTTGGAATACTTTTCCTGTCTATTACACTTGGGGCGATAAACCTGAGTCTAATCTTACTCACGCTGATCTTAACCATGGCAGTGAAAAAGAATTACCATGGAACCTTGAACAAGCGGCACTGCCCGAATCAAGCGGACATATTCATGGTGCAACAACCCACGCTGGAAAAACGAACTTCACGATTAGCGAGCACACAATCAATATTGATTCCGTAATCGAGCAGGCGAAAAAGCTTGGGTTTACGCAATACAAGGTGTTTCTCCCTCAATCTGAAAAAGGTGTTTTTACACTCGCGGCAAATTCAATGGGTGGGGACATTACTGACCCACGCTTGGATAAAACCACGCATATCGATCAATACACAGGTGATGTCTTAGTCGATGTTACTTGGGATGACTACAGTGTGTTGGCTAAATTGATGGCTGCTGGTGTGTCTCTCCATCAAGGGGACATGAGCATTATTAATAAAGTATTAAACGTACTGTTTTGTTTGGTCTTTCTCTTGATATCACTATCAGGGGTAGTGATGTGGTGGATCCGAAGACCGTCAGGAAAAACTCGCATGGGGATACCAAAGCACTTTGAGAGCGATGGCCTGTGGAAAGTAGGCATTGCAGGCCTTGTATTGGTTGCTGTGTGCTTTCCTTTAGCTTGTTTAGCTCTTGTTCTATTTGGTCTGATTGATTGGTTTGTTTTTAAGCCGAAGAAATCTGCGCTCAGCTAAACGATAAAATAAGGCCACTCATGAGTGGCCTTATTCAATAAAGCTCGAGTCTATGAGACTTTCCAGCGTATCTTTTCACCGGCTCTAATTGGTACAACGATATCATTCCCAAACGGCATGGATTCTGGGACATGCCACTCTTCTTTCGTTAGTGTTACCGTATCTGAGTTTCTAGCAAGGCCATAGAAATCTGGCCCATTGTGGCTTGCAAAAGCTTCCAAGTTTTCTAACTTACCTTCTTGTTCAAACACTTCTGCGTATAGCTCTAGTGCCGCATGGGCAGTGTAAGAGCCTGCACAGCCGCACGCTGCTTCTTTCATTCCCTTAGCATGAGGAGCTGAGTCCGTTCCCAAGAAAAACTTCTTACTGCCACTCGTCGCTGCACCAATGAGAGCAGCTTGGTGGGTATTGCGCTTTAAAATGGGCAGGCAGTAGAAATGGGGTTTAATCCCTCCCACAAGCATGTGGTTACGATTGTAGAGAAGGTGATGAGCCGTAATAGTTGCGGCAAGGTTGTCGTTAGCGTTATTGACGAAGTTTACTGCATCAGCAGTGGTAATATGCTCAAGCACTATTTTAAGGTTTGGGAAGTCGTTTACGATCGGAGCAAGAACGGTATCAAGAAATTCTTTCTCACGGTCAAAAATATCCACATCGTGATGGGTGACTTCGCCATGTACAAGTAGCAGCATTCCGACTTCTTGCATTGCTTCCAGTACGGGGTAGATATTTTTTGCCGAAGTAACGCCCGAGTCTGAATTGGTTGTCGCACCGGCCGGGTATAATTTTGCGGCTGCAACTTTACCGCTGGCTTTTGCCTTTTTAATTTCATCTACCGACGTATTATCCGTCAAATACAAAGCCATTACTGGCTCAAAATGAGCACTGGGCTGGTTAGCCATGATGCGATCTCGATAAGCCATCGCCATTTCAGTATCAGTGACGGGTGGGATAGTATTTGGCATGATAAGAGCTCGGCCATTATATCGGCTTATATCTCTTACTGTATCAGGTAAAACATCACCATCGCGTAAGTGAACATGCCAGTCATCGGGTCGAGTGATCGTAAGTGTTGTCATTGTTGCTCCCACCATAATTTTTGTTGTCGGATTGGAGCCTAAACAAGCGTGAAAAATGAGAAGGCAAACGCTTACGTTTAGGCGACAGGATGATAGAGCAAAGTGCTGCTAAATGCATCTAATTTTTGTCGTTATGAGTCAAAGGGAATAAGAGCTTTGCGCCTTAACCACATTTTTAATCAATATTTACTCGGATATGAAAATTTCAACAAGAGTTAGGTATAATAGCAAAAATAATGAAAACTATTAGGGATAGCATGTCAGCACCAAGCCTTTGTCAAATCAATGTGTATCCAGTTAAGTCATTAGGTGGCATTACTCAGTCTAACTGCTGGGTGGAAAAGCAGGGCCTTATGTTTGATCGCCGTTTTATGTTGGCCTTAGCTGATGGCTCCATGATCACAGCACGTAAATACCCTCAGATGGTCACCATTCAATCGAGCTTAACCGCCGATGGCTTAATTTTTGTTGCCGAGGGCAAGTCTCCGCTTAAACTTCGATATGCTGACTTTAAAATGCAAGAGACGCCAGCTCAAGTCTGGAAAGATAACTTTGCGGCTTATACAACCACAGATGAAGCTGACGATTGGTTTAGCGATGTACTGAATTTAAGAGTCGAACTGCTTTTTAGTGGTGAACAATCAAACCGAATACGTGAAAAAGTAGGGCATAATGTGAGTTTTGCCGACGGGTACCCCATGCTTGTGATAGGGCAAGGATCGCTTGACGAACTTAATCGCCGTAGTCCTCAGCAACATTCAATGGATCAGTTTCGTTCCAATCTCATTGTGTCAACAACCGAGCCATTTGAAGAGGACAGCTGGAAGCGTATTCGCATTGGTGAAGTGGAATTTGAGTCTGTAAAGCCTTGTGAACGTTGCATTATGACCACCGTCGATGTGAGTACAGGTAAACTTCGCGAGACCAAAGAGCCGCTTAAAACCTTGTCTCAATTTAGAGCGAATGAGCGAGGTGGTGTGTTTTTTGGGCAAAACCTTGTTGCAAAAAATGAGGGTATGATTCGCCAAGGTGATCGAGTTGAAGTCCTCGAGTATAAGGAAAAAGAATTCTATCCAGACAACTTGCCAACTCAGTTAAAGATGACTTGTGTTGAAAAAGAACCTTTGGCAAGAGACTTCATTACCTTTTGGTTGGAGCCTCAATCTGGCATAGTGCCTAAGTATTTGCCAGGGCAACACCTACCGATTTCGATTCAAATCGGTGACGAGAAGGTTGCAAGGCGTTATACGCTATCTTCCAGTCCATCAAGGCCTGGTCGACTAGCAATCTCGGTAAAACGTATTGACGAAGGTCGAGTATCAAACTGGCTCCATGAGCATTTGAATGTTGGCGATGCTTTGGTGTGTGAATATCCACAGGGCAGCTTTTATCTGGATGAGCAGTGCAATAAGCCAATTCTTCTCTTGTCTGCGGGAAGTGGTGTGACACCGATGCTTTCGATGCTCAGATATTTGTCTGATAACGATCAAGCGGACGATGTATTCTTTTATCATCAGTGCCGAAGCGTCGAGGATATTCCATACAAAGAGGAACTCGATGAATTAAAACAGAAGCATCCGGGCCTGAGATTGTTAATTTCTTTATCGCAACCTCCTGTTGATTGGTTTGGTTTAAAGGGGCGTTTGACCCTATCACACCTCAAACAGATCAAAGATGTGGAGAAAAAACAGGTCTTTGTCTGTGGCCCAGATGAATTTATGCAAAAGGCGAAAAGCTTGTTGCTGAAAAAGGGGTTACCCGAAGACTGCTATCACCAAGAGGCGTTTGGTGTCTCGAACATAAGCGCGAAGCCATTAAAATCGCTTCAACTCAGTGTTAACGGGCATGTTTTTACTGGCGACAACCAAAAGCCGCTGTTAGATCAAGCAGAAGAGGCTGGAGTAAGTATTGCAAACAGTTGCCGAGCTGGCTTGTGTGGTGCGTGTAAAGTGACGATTCAGTCAGGTAAGGTTCATCAGCCTGATGTTCCGGGCTTGCAAGATTCTGAGCGAAATATGGGTATTGCACTCGCATGCTGCTGTGTGCCTGAGACGGATATCGACGTTTCTAGCTAGTTTTGGACATAAGCTGGGTAGAGCGCTCTGAAGCGTTCTACCTTTTTAGTGTTTATGTGACGACTTGTAATATTGTGTCATTATCTTTGGCGAAGCTTTCAATTTCTTTGGGCGCTTTTCTGTCTGTGATGATGAGATCAACATCGGCGATAGTACCTAGCTTCACCATTGCGTTACGGCCAAACTTACTGTGATCGACACCGAGTAATACTGAGCGGCTGTTTTCAATAATGGCTCTTTTCACTCGTACTTCGTGATAATCGAAGTCGAGTAGGGAGCCATCATAATCAATTCCTGAGATCCCTAAAATACCAAAGTCGAGTCTAAATTGTGAGATAAAATCAAGGGTTGCTTCACCTGTTACACCGCCATCTTTTCCGCGCACTTCTCCACCAGCAAGTATGACTTTAAAATCAGGCTTGGACATCAGGATTGTCGCGACATTGATATTATTTGTAACCACACGTAGATGGTGGTGATTACTGAGTAAAGCCCGCGCTATGGCTTCGGGGGTGGTTCCAATATCAATAAACAAGGTAGCGCCGTCAGGAATATGTTTTGCAAGTTCTAAAGCAATTTGTGACTTCTCTTTTTGATAAGCGATTTGGCGAGTTTGATAAGAGGAGTTCTCGGCACTTGATGTGATGGTGGCACCACCGTGATTGCGACGAATCTTATTATCATCAGCTAATTCGTTAAGATCTCGGCGTATGGTTTGTGGGCTGACGCTGAAACGCTCAACCAATTCATCTGTACTTACAAAACCTTGTGTTTGCACCAGCTCTATGATTTCTTGATGACGCTTAATGGCTTTCACTTACAGTATCCTTGTGTGATGGGATGGCGCAATTTTACGTCTTGTGACTATGAAAGCAACTCAATCGCCGAATAATATGAGATTGAATAAACATGTCTATGCATCACTAGACAGTTTTCTTTATCTTGGTTGACTTTTTACATTCGGCTGTTTGTGGGTTGCTCGATGTTTTCGACTGCCACTAATTGAAAGCGCTAAACCTCGTCTACACTTTCGGTATAACAATTATGGTTCAACAGAACCCAGTGAAAGAGATGTTTGTATGACATCTGTTAACCAGCGTCAGGTAATATTATGAATCAGATAACTAAGAATACTCGACCTACCAAGGTGTCGGTTGTGGCGAGGCAGCCTATCATCGACAAAAACAAAGAATTGTTTGCCTTTGAACTTTTGTACCGAGAAGGCGATACTAACGCGTTTAATACCCCCTATGAGCAAAGAGCCACGATGCGTTTGCTATCGGAGCAGTTCATGACTCTACAAAAACGAAATCTCAGTGAGAAAAGAGGCTTTGTCAACTTTGAATACATTGATCTGATTGAAGGCGTTCCTTGTGACTTTTCGCCCGAAGATATTGTGGTTGAAATATTGGAGACATGCTCGGCAACTCAAGACTTATATGATGCTATTGTCGATCTAAAGCAAAAAGATTATTTAGTGGCACTTGATGATTTTGTTCCCGCTCCCGAGTGGGATCGTTTCTACCCTTTAATTGACTTTATCAAGCTCGATGTCAGAGAATTATCTTTTAATCAATGTGCGAGTATTATTCGAGATTTCAAAAATACGGATATCCAGTTTATTGCCGAAAAAGTTGAAGACCATAAAGAGTTTGTTCAAGCGCAAAAATGTGGTTTTGATTTGTTTCAGGGCTATTTTTATCAAAAGCCTGAGGTAATTAAAACCCAAAAGCTCACCGCCTCTGCAATGGACATATTTAAACTCTCGGCTTTAGTTGCTAAAAAAGATATCGATATTGTAAAGGTTAATCAAATCGTTGAGCGCAATCCTGCACTTTCCGTTCAGCTACTTAATTTTGTAAACAGTGATTCACGAGTAAGTACACGGATAGAAAGCACTCAGCAAGCGCTTTCTTATCTCGGCGGCGATAGGGTACGCAAGTACGTGACCTATTCCATGGCCTCTGCGCTTTCGCCAAGCAAACCCTCGATATTACTAAGAAATCTATTGATGCGAGCCAAGTTTATGGAAGGACTGGCACAAAATGTTAATGATGCGTCTGCCTCTGAGTCAGCGTACTTATGTGGCATGCTATCTTTGATCGAAGGTTTACTCGATATGGCGTTAAAAGATGTACTGGCTTCATTAACACTTTCCGATTCTCTTGTTGCTGCGCTGGTTCATAGACAAGGGACCTTAGGAGATCTATTGGGTATTGCTGAGGCTATCGAAATGTCGGATTGGAAAGCGTTAGAAATCTTGCAGTCCAAAACCATGCTTGATGATAAGACCATAATGACGTGTTTAGATAAAGCTAATAATTGGATTAATGACTTTAGCTCATAAATAGCAATTCAATAGAATACTTGGGAATTGAAAAGGCTCACTTAAAAAGTGAGCCTTCCTATTGTATCTCGTAAGAAATTAAGCGACTTTAAAGCGGTTGACTAAGTCTTGTAAACTACCTGAGACCTCTGCAAGGCCAAGCGCAGCGCAATCAATTTCTTCCGATGCATTTCTAAGATCGCCAGAAGAATACTTAACGTTTGATATGTTTCTATTGATCTCGTCACAACTGACTTTTTGTTCTTCAGTCGCTGCAGCAACGGTAGCATTAATCGTCGCTAGTTCGTCAATTTTTGAGCTTAAATCACGTAGATTGCTGCTTACATCGCTCACCAGCTTAATGCCTTCTTGGGCAGAGAGATTACTGCGTTCCATAGAGTGGACAGTTGATAGTGTCACTTCTGATAAACGAGATATATTACTTTGGATATCGATGGTGCTGTTCTGGGTTTTTGTGGCAAGTTGACGTACTTCATCAGCCACAACGGCAAAGCCACGTCCGCTTTCTCCTGCTCGAGCTGCTTCAATAGCTGCGTTTAAAGCAAGCAAATTGGTTTGCTCTGCAATACCTGTAATAATCTTCAAAACACTGTTTATTTTTTGCACTTCATCTTGCAACTCTGAAAGTGCTTCTGCAGAAGATTGCACTTCTTGCCCAGTACGTTCAACAAGCTGCGCTGCCTGCTGGGCTTGTTCTGCGTTGAGTAATGCGTTTTCTCTGCATTGGTGGGTGTAGTCGGATGCTGCTGCACTGCTTTGTGAAACTTCAAGTAACGCTTCATTAAATTGCATCATGGATTCGGTAACACTACTTGCTTGTTTGGTTTGATCTTCCGCTGCTTTATATGAATTATCAGTGATCTTGCTGAGCTGCTTACTTGAGTGAGTGATCACATTGGTACTGGCTTTCACCGAGTCTATGATAACTTTTATCTGTTCAATAAAGGTATTCACACTCCGTGTCACTGAATCAAATTCGGGAATGTTGGACATCTTTAATCGAGTATTTAAATTCGCGTCTTCAGAGTTTAATTCATTGAATTGGCGCTTCAACACGTAAAGTGGTTGGAGTAAGTAGTTAACCAAAAGAACAGACAGCCCACCAAAAATGATAACCATAATAAGAGTTGTTGCAGCGCCGGCTGAAGCAATGTAATTACCTAAGGCTTCTTTAGGTGCAAAAGCTTCTTCTTCGTCAATTTCCGACATGATTGCCCACACTTGATTGGGCACTTTGACTGGTCCATAAGCAGAGAGTACAGGAACCCCTCGATAGTCCTCGAAAATATCAAAGCTATTGATGCCTCTTAATGCTTCAGTGACTCCCGGAGTATTGACCGGCTGTAAAGAGATACTGGTGTTTTTAAGTTCGATATCTCTGGCGGCGCTAATCCCTTTTCTTCTAATGGTTTCAAGGTATGCGCTTTTGTCTTCCACCAAGAACCGACTCTCATTTCTTAACGTACCATCAGAGCCCACAAGATAAATTTCTCCTGAGTTTCCGAACCCTCTACTTTGCCACTGGCCATCTTGAGTCATAATATTGTTAATCTTATCAACGGGCATTTGAAAGATGAGTATGCCAACGAGATTACCCTTATCGACGATCGGAGTGGACATAAAGCTTGCTGGTGCATTGTAGGAGGGTAGATAAGGGGCAAAGTCAGTAAGGTATACTTCTCCTTTATCTAGAGATAATGCTTTTTGGAATGCTTGCCCAATGCCGGAATTAGAATACGGACCCGTTTTTAAACTGGTCGCAAAATCGAGTTCTTTATAGACGCTGTAGACTATATGACCACTTTCTGGCTCGACAATGAAAATATCATAGTAGCCAAATGTTTGGAGAAATTGGCGGAAAGAGTCATGAAAACGCTCATGCTCTCTTGCGTATATTGACGTGTTATTTAATTCGGTGAGCTTATCTTTGTTACCGAGTGGATGCGGGTTATTAGCAATAAAGTCGAATTGCATGTTATAAGTCAAACTAGATAAACCAGAAAACATATCTGGAACATTGACCTTATCTTGGTTGAGTTGATCATATTGAACAGCAAACTCTTTCAGGTAGTAGTTTTTAACTTTCGATTGTACTTCTGAGGAACTGACTCGCCTGATAGGTTCATACGCTAGGAAAGCTTGCGTAAAGTCAACCGCGGCTTCTCTGGTTGCGATGTTGTTGGCCATGGAGGTGATTTGCCCTTCGATATCGGAGAAATAGTTCTCCACTTCGGCTCGAACCAGCTCTTTTTTGGCGGTCAATTTGTCTCGACTTTGTTTGAGCAAGACAGAGCGCATTTCTTCCGTCGATAGATAAGTACTAATGGATGTGCTTGCAACAAGGGAGAGGGTGATTGCTCCCAATATGGCGAGTATGAACCTGAGACGTAGTGACATCATTAATCTCCATTTTCCAGATCATAGTATTTTCACAGAACTACACAAAACTATAGGCGCTAGGTTGCTTATGTTTGCTTAGCGTTGGAGTTTTTCGCTTAAAAATGAGACTTTGGGTGTGTTTTGCAGAATTGTTTTACAAAGTTGGAGTGTGGTCTTCATGCTGGTTTACATCGATAGTTGATGAAATTGTGAGCTGAGTCGTGTCTTATATTCTCATATAAGTATGAGTTCATACTAAGGTTTAGAGAATAAACCAATATAAGAGAGGGCTTGGCTTTGGGCGTTGCAGCGAAAAATCAAACGGATACCAAACAGCAATTAAGTTCTGAAGATAACCTTCAAAGCAGTTCTTCAAATGTCGAGCATGAAGAAAGTAGCAAGAGTGGCCCTACAGAAACGGCAAGTACGATTCGACATGGCGAAGATGCTTTTGATACGGTTATGCCACTTTGTGATGTTGCCTGCGTTATTTCTACTCCCACTGGCAAGTTTCTTAAATGTCGCACGAAATACATAGGTCTGCATTCAAAAAGCATTCTATTGCTTGAGATGCCAACAGTGTCACCTCAAGAGAAATTAGTTTACATGCGTCAAGGTTATCCTCTTCAGGCTTGTGTTATTTCACCCAAAGGAGAAGGGGCTCGGGTGTACTTTAAGACCAAAATTGAATATGTGTTAAGTGGAGGGGATACCGATATACTTTTAGTTACACTACCTGCTTCCACTCAGGTTGTGGTTGGATTGCGCGAGAGTGTCCGTTTAGAAATCAATCTCAACGGTGTTTTAGATCCAGAAGATAAAAAATATCCATGTCAAATTAGGGATATTTCTCAACAAGGCTGTTTGATTGTGGTTGATAGAGATAAAGCCAATTATCGGATCGGGTCTTTGGTTCACCTTAGTATGTGCAGTTCAAACAAAGATGTTCCAGTCATAGAGGAAACATTGAAAGCCGTGGTGAAAAATGTCTCAAAAATAGGGCGCTATTATAAGTATGGTGTTAAGTTTGAGGATGAAAGCTTAGAAGGTGTTAGCTCCTTGATTGAAGGCCTAAACTTTTGTGCTTTACAACAAAAGTTTATGTTATAGCTATCCAAGTAACACACCTTAGTGAAGGCTAGTCCTTGTTTCGACACGGCATTAATAATATTTTACACTGTATGGCAATTAACATTAGTCTTAGGGAGATTGAAAGTCCCATCTAAGACCTATTTGCTGGGGTAACAAGTGTGAGAAAGTCGGTTAAACACCTTCATCCATCCTTATCTATTGATAGAGCACCCTCTGACGTTTTTATGAATTTCGAAGCTTTTCTGTCGAATACGGAAACACGTATACATAGCCACCCGTGGGGACAAGTGCAGCTTATTAGTGGGGGCATTTTAGAAATGGAAGCTGAAGGCACTCGATTTTTGGCTCCACCTCACTTGGCGATTTGGGTTCCTGCGGGTGTGATGCATACCAGTTATAACCGAAAACCTTTGTCGTACTGCTCTTTAAACATTGCTCAGCGACTAACAAAATATTTTCCTAGTAGCACGAGTTTGATAAAAATTTCTCCAATCGCTTTGACCATCATTGATGATTTTCGCAACAGAAATATTAGTATACCTCAGACGGAACAGGATAAGAGGTTGATTCAGGTCTTACTTGATCAACTGGCCACTCAGGATACACAACATCATTTCTTACCCTCTTCAGATAACAAATATTTAGTAAAAATATTAGCGGAAGTGGAAGAAAACCCTCTGGATAATAGAAGCCTTGCACAATGGGCAGAAACAGTGCATTCCACAGAACGTACTTTAGCGAGATATTGTCAGTCTGAGTTAGGAATGAGTTTCACCGAGTGGAGGCTAAGAGTTCGCTACCTCTACTCGATGGAATTGTTAAGAAAGGGGCACTCGGTTAAAGAGGTGGCGTTAACCCTTGGATATCGTCAAGCCAGCCCATTTATCGCAATGTTTAAAAAGTACGCTGGACAGACGCCAGAACAATACAAAAATAAACTGTTATAAACGAGCACAGAGTCGCCTCCAGCGACTAAAGTTTCGAGAGCACGAAATCCAGACCACCAGTAATTGCGGCAACTTGCGCGAGATTGCACTGCTGTGGGGTCGCTTTAGGGCTATCAGGGTAGACTTCAGTGGTTGTGCCATAGGTACAGTTTGTCACTCCACCACACAGTCCTAGCTTAACCATCGGATAGTTAATCACCCCTGTTTGAATAACGGGTGAGCCGATAATTTCTCCGTTTTTGTCCGCGGGTGCTATGTGAGTTACTTGGCTTACAGATTTAATGATCGCTGCTTGAAAATCAGCCTGTGGGTTCTCACTGTCACCGACAGTGTAGAATCCATCTGGAATCTCACCAGGTATATACTCTATGCCATCGCGAGCCGCTAACGCTGGTCTAAATTCTGTTTCATCGGTGTCGGTAGTTTCATGCAAATCGAAATGAACCATTATAGTGCCGTCAACTGAGCCCACCAGTTTGATAAGGTTTACCGACTCTTCTGCTGGACTGTTCGAATAAAAGGAGCGGTTAGGATCAGTAGCAAGAGGGTTCCAGCGGTTTATGGTCTCATATCCCCATGGGCTAACGCAGGGAGCAACGATAATATTAAAGTACTCACAGTAGTCTTCCATCTTGTTCTCGACAAACAGAAGTGCCCCCTGAACACCGCTTGTTTCATACCCATGCACACCACCAGTTACCAATACAACAGGTTTGTTGGTATCCCAGTTATTGCTTTTGATACAGAATAAAGGGTAGCGTTCAGGATCATAAGATAGCGCTCCATATTGCTCGACTTGGAATCTGTGCTTGAGTGCTAATATTTTGCTGACAACCTCCTCATGGTAGCTACGCTTTATTGAGGTATTATCACGCCACTGCTGACGCTCAGCATCCTGCCACTTTTGACCTGCGACTCCTATGGGATAAAATTCCTTTGTTTGCATGACTGTTTCCAAATTCCTTGTAGATCGGAAGCACAGCATAAATTGCCTTTTTTGTTGAAGCAATTCATATATCTCAAGCAGATAACATTTATTTAATACCATTTATGTCAGCAATTAAGTTTGAGTAATAGTATCTAGGTGGTACATTTAACAGCATATCAGTATGTCTAAAGGGGCCTTCATGGCTGGTGCGAGTTTATTAACATTGTTGGATGACATTGCCACAGTGCTAGATGATGTTGCTTTAATGTCAAAGGTGGCTGCAAAGAAAACGGCAGGAGTACTTGGTGACGATTTAGCACTGAATGCGCAGCAAGTATCAGGCGTTGCAGCTGAACGAGAGATTCCCATTGTGCTCAGTGTTGCAAAAGGCTCTTTTCGTAACAAGCTTATTTTGGTGCCAGCTGCGCTTATTACTAGCTCAATTGCACCTTGGCTGATAATGCCTTTACTCTTAATCGGTGGATTATTTCTTTGCTTTGAAGGGGCAGAGAAAATAGCAGAAAGCCTATTTCATGCAAAAGAGGCAGAAGAGGATGAAGTGCCATCAGGGTCAATTGAAGAATATGAGAAACGCAAGATAGCAGGCGCTGTAAGAACTGATTTCATATTGTCGGCTGAAATCATAGTGATTGCTCTAGGCACTGTGCAGGGTCACGCTATGATGACACAAATTATGGTGGTTAGCTTTATTGCTGTACTAATGACGATTGGTGTTTATGGGCTAGTGGCAGGGATTGTGAAACTTGATGATCTTGGTTTTTATTTTAATCGAGTTTCTCAAGGGAAGGGAATAAGAGCTTGGCTGGGTAAAAGCCTTATTACGTTTGCTCCTAAACTAATGAAATTTTTAGCTATAGTTGGAACAGCTGCTATGTTTTTAGTCGGCGGCGGTATTGTAGTGCACAATGTTCCACTTATTCACCATTGGGTGGAGCCAATCATTATGAAGGTTTCAGACTTACCATTAGCTAGCGTTTTTCTTCCATCGGTTTTGAATGGATTGATAGGTGTTGTTGCTGGAGCTATGGTGCTGCTGCTTTGGACTGGCATAGAGAAGCTGCGTTCTAGAGATTAGAAAGTGAGTAGTCAAAGTCTTGCTATCTCTATTAGGGCTTCGACTAGTATCTCACTTGGCTGGGCACCAGAAATCAGGTGCTTTTTATCAATTATCATGGCGGGAACGGCATTGATTCCTGCTTCAAGCCACTGGTATTCTGTCGATGAAACCGCCTCTGCCCAGCTTTCGTCTTGTAGAACAAGCTCGCAAACATTGCGCTCAAGGCCAAGTGACTCAGCAATATCAAGCAGCACTGTGGTATTACTGATGTCTTGTCTGTATGTGAAATACGCTTGAAATAAAGCCATTTCTAAATCTAACTGTAGATTTTCTGACTGGGCCCATAGCAATAACTGATGCGCCTTACGTGTATTATAAATCCTCATATCGTCAGAAAATTTGAATTCAAAACCCAAATCCCGACCAAGTTCAGAGATAGTCTGCCTCGCGGCTATACTTGCTTCAAGTGAAGTACCATACTTTTCTGCGATGTGTTCTCTGAGGTTTTCGCCTTCGGATTTCATCATAGGATTGAGTTCAAAAGGGTGCCAATAGATATCGGCTTTGAGACTGTCCGAAAGCTTTGACAGGGCGTGCTCAAGATTTTTGTAACCAATGATGCACCAAGGGCAGACGATATCAGATATTAGATCGATACGAATAGTTTTTATCATAGGTGCCTGCGCTTCCTAGATGCTCTGACTGCTGTAAGTTTAATTTTCCTAAGCTCTCACAAAGAGAGCTTAGGGCAGGGTTAAAGCTTGAATTTATTGAGTATAGCGTCTTGTTCTCTGATATTTTCAGTTTGAGCTTGCATCGCAATGTTAGCATTGCCCGCAGCTTCGGAAACTTGTTCCGATAAATCTTTAATTTTTACAGTGTTAGTGTTGATTTCTTCTGCGACTAGACTTTGTTCTTCGGCAGCAGATGCAATCTGAATATTCATATCACTGATGCTTTGTATCGCATCTCGAATAGTGTTGAGTGCGTTGTTTGCTTCTTCTGCACGTTTTACCGCGTTACTTGCGGTCTCTTTACTCATATTCATCGCATTGGCAACGGATGTTGCACCAGATTGCAACTGCTCAATCATGTTACGAATTTCTGTTGTTGATTCTTGAGTCCTTTGCGCAAGAGTTCGGACTTCATCAGCAACCACAGCAAACCCTCGACCTGACTCACCAGCCCTTGCCGCTTCGATCGCAGCATTAAGTGCAAGCAAGTTGGTTTGGTCGGCGATATCATTGATTACTTTCAATATGGTTTCGATATTGTCAGTAGCAGATTCTAGAGTTTTCACTTCCTCAACGGCTTCATCAATTCGCTGAGATAGTTCACTGATTGAAGCGGATGTAACACCGACGACTCGGGTCCCCATTTGAGTCGCATCGTCGGCATCTTTGGCGGCTGATGCAGCGCTTTGTGCATTGTCAGCGACATTGCCTGATGTGACCGCCATCTCATGCATAGCGGTTGCCAACTGTTCAAGTTCGTGTAGTTGATCCTGCATTGCACTGGCTGACTCCTGAAGACCCACAGAGGTCATCTCTGAGCCACGAAGAATTTCTTCACCAATTGACTTGGATTGTGATAGTAGCTGCTGAAGTTTACCCGTAAATGAGTTAAAACCCTCGGCCAACTGAGAAAACTCCTGATCCGTTGCTGTATCTAGGCGCTGGGTTAAATCACCCTCGCCAGAGGCAACGTCTTGGATTGCATTGTTAAGTGCGCCTAGCGGACGCATTAACGCTGTCATTAATACCAGCAGAATAGCCATACTTATCACCAAAGCGATGACAGTGTAGATAATGGAACTATTACGCAGATCGGCGAGGGATTGATAGGCAATTTCTTCGTCTAATATCACGCCAATATACCAGTTTTCACCAGGTACTTTAGAAAAGTCGAGTGTATAGTCTTTTCCTTCAATAGAGATTTGACGGGGATCTTCTTGAATAGACACATCTCCGAGAAAATCTTTCATCGGTTTACCGTTCATTTCAGTGTTGGGATGAGCAATGGTTGTTCCATCTCCAGACACAATGAATACGTAACCTGCATTGAAGAGCTGCACCTTGTTTACGAGTTCGGCAAGACCCGCCAAGCTAACATCATAAAAGATTGCACCGATAAATTCGCTTCCATCCATCACTGGGGTGGCAATTGACACCAAAATTTCACCCGTTGCCGAATCTGCATAAGGGGCGGTGATGATAAGCTCGCCTGATTTCTTAGCATCGATATACCAAGGTCTGGCGCGAGGATCCCATGTTGGGCCAGGGTTCCACCCAGGATCGTTGTTGATATTGGAGCCATCTTTCTCAAATCCCAATCCAGCCAGCAAAAAGGTTTCTTTTACTATTGGCCTGGTGATGACCATTTCCATTGCGCTCGGTGTGAGATTAGCTTCTAGCATGCTGGTGGCATAGTTAGCGATGATCTTACGGCTATTGATCTCTGCTTCGGTTGTGTCTCGGACACCATCTACGATTTCTGCAACACTTGAGGTAACGAGAGACTTGACTTCTTTTTGAACTGTGTAGTATTGCTGAAGTGTCAGCAAAGACACTGTGGCCAAGAATAAAAGAGATGATGCGGCCACAATTTTATGGCTGAATTTCATTGTCGACTTCCCATGTCATTAACGCTTATGTCTTCTAGTATAGTGTCATAGTGA
Organism: Vibrio sp. Of14-4; assembly: GCF_022347625.1. Lineage (NCBI taxonomy): Bacteria > Pseudomonadati > Pseudomonadota > Gammaproteobacteria > Vibrionales > Vibrionaceae > Vibrio > Vibrio sp. Of14-4. Next base: position 44,946 of record NZ_JAKRGI010000012.1, read on the forward strand.
GTAAATGCTTATTATCATTGATTAAGTAGTACCAAATTTATTAGTTACGATTAAGGGGATAGCACTCAAAAGCTCAGATTAGTTGTCTATTAGCAACATGCAAATTTGCGGTAACTCATTAAAATAAAATCTATTTTGGTCTTTTTTATCTATAAAACTTACTCTTTACTGTGTCCCAGAATGGTTTGTTCTAATTGCTTGTATACTTGCTCGTTTCCTTTGAATAAATCGTTAATCACTTGTGATTTTTTTACTCCCGACTGAATTCGTTTAGTCGCTTCTCGCAAGGTTAAAGTGATATGCTGCTCTGCCGAAAGTGTGTTGTCATTTTTTGATGGTGACCACTTTTGAATATTCACCGTCAGAGTGCTTTGTGATAACTCGGGTTCCATATTGACGAGTTCATCGAGCAGCACAGATAAAAGCTTTTTCTCTGCCTGTTGGGATTGTTGTTCTTCGCCGAGTCTATCGACGATTGCAGAACCTAACGGAGTCAGTTCTACGTAGCCACCCTGTTTAGGTAGTGGTTCTGTTACTCTGCAAGAAACTTCAACCTTTTGTGCGCAAGTATTAGGGAAAAAAGTAAGGCCAACCAATGCATCAAAAGGCAACCAAACAGTTTGCCCATCCTCAATGGCGTATTCGATTTTCCCCAGTTTTAGTAAAGCTAAGCCTTTATTGACTCTAAGTAATACATGTTTAAGGCTTCTTTTTCTCGGTTGAACAGCCAAGTAAAGGAACTCATTATTGTGGTGGGAAATAGCGTAATGCATGAGGTGGTATTAGTTTCTGTGTTGCACGAGTGACTAGAGTAACGTTTCTTGTGATAAAAACCAATAAAGCTGCGAGTTTTTATCTATTCAACAAGTAAATGCTGGTCTGACCTGAGCGTTATCTATGATGTATAGCTGCTAATCCAATGATCTCAGAGTAGAATAGAGCTGTTCTCTAATAAATAAGTACAATATGACTGTTAATAACGACCCTTATCACGAAATTCGTCCTTACAATGATGATGAAATTCCAGCAGCGATTAATCGCCTCATCGCCGATGAAGAATTTATTAGTGCAATTCTTCAGCACAAGTTTGCTAATCATGCTGCTTGGTTTAAGGCCTTAATGTCTCCATTGGTGAAAGTCTATCTCAAAATGAAGTGGTCTAAGCTTAAGTCGGTAGACAGTATTCAACTCGAAGTAAAAAAGTATCTTGAACAAATATTGAATACCACTACCAATGGCGTGTCATACTCGGGTTTGGATAGACTAGACAAGCAGAAGTCGTACCTTTTTATCTCAAACCATAGAGATATCGCGATGGATCCTGCCCTGGTCAACTATGGTCTCAATAAAACCGAGCACAAAACGGTTAGAATTGCGATTGGTGACAATCTGCTTAAAAAGCCGTGTGCGACCGAGCTGATGAGGCTCAATAAAAGTTTTATCGTTAAACGTTCTGCCAAAGGACCTAGGGAAATGATGAAAGCACTAGGCACTCTTTCAAGCTACATCAAGCATTCTTTAGACTCAGGAAACTCAATTTGGATTGCACAGAAAGAAGGGCGAGCAAAAGATGGAAATGACTTCACTGATCCAGCGATTTTAAAAATGTTTCACGTTGAAGGTCGCAAGCAAAAAATTGAATTTTCACAATATATACAATCTCTTCGAATTGTCCCTGTGTCCATTTCCTATGAAAATGATCCATGTGATGTGTCGAAAGCGCTAGAGTTACACCAACTTGAGACTCAGGGTAGCTATGAAAAAAGCGAATTTGAGGATATTGAAAGCATTGTTCAAGGTATTGTTGGTGAAAAAGGGCGAGTGCATGTCGCTTTTGGTGACGTGCTAGAAGGAGAATTTGATTCACCAGAAGCTTTGGCTGAAGAAATTGATCGACAAATTCATGATAACTACAAGTTTTACCCAATCAATGAATTAGCAGCGGGTAACGATGATGTTGCTCAAAATGTTAAGGATAAGCTTTTAGCGAAACTGAGTCAGTTACCAGAGGGAGCAAAAGCGCATCTGCTAGCTAGCTACGCTAACCCAATCAAAAACAAAAGCGCTTCATGAGCGCTTTTGTTTAAGGTGCAACAGCTCCACCCAGATCTAAGTTTTTAGGCCATTTGGATATACGGTTTCCACCAAGGAAAATATTGCCTTTTACGGTCATTTTATCGGGAAATTCTGTGATTTTCGAACCACCAATGTATAAGTTTCCTTCAACAACTATGCCTTCTGGTAATGCATTTAAGGGGGTTCTGATGACACTCAGGTCTCCCTTTACTTTTAAGCGGGGTGGAAGCCTTGTCAGTGGAGTATCTGTTAGGTTTATGTAGCCGCCGACTTTGACACCTCCTGGCCAAGATGCGATTTGTGATGCAAGTAGGTTTGCATAGCCTTTGATATTTACCCCTTTAGCGATCTTTTTGAGTGCACTATTTGAAGCATCTAAACTGCCTTGAATATCAACATCCGCTGGGATTTCTTTGATGCTTGTTTTGGCAATATTAAGGTTACCCTTAACCACCAAACCTGCTGGTAACTCCAAGTAAGGCTTATTACGAAGATCTAAATTTCCGTAGTTATCAATATGGTTCAAGATATGGTAATGGTTAATTGGCTCGCTCAATACTGTACTAGCGAACAAGCCTGTTATAACAAAGATGAGCCATGGCCGCATGTTTTGACTCCAAGAGTGCTTTGTAACAAGTATTAACGAAAGGCTGTTACTGGGTCAACATTCATGCTGCTTCAACGACGAAAAGCAGGAATTTAGTCCTCTGTCCGATATTATTGGGCGAGAGAGCGTGTTTTGAGCTCAAAAATTAGTTTTTCAGCACTTACACCAAATTGGAATTTGACCGTTAGCTGAGTGGAATCTTCGGTGACAGGTGATACTTGGTATTGGACTTCCTTAGATACTTCGAAAGCAAGCGCAACATATTTTTCTAATTCAGTTTCTAGTGCCTTTTTGTGTTCAGCGTGTATAACGACTTCTGCGATGTCATCGCCTTCTTTAATAATGAAACCGATTTCTCCAGCACAGCCGCACGCTTCGCAGACTTCAGCCTTTTCTGTTGTTTTGTTCATTATCTCAATCCTCTTACAAAAAGTATGGTTATTCTATCGTTCTGTTTAGCAGTTATCCATAAAAACATTTGTATTTATAAATATTTCTGTTTCGAAGTTACGTTTAATTCAGGCCTTAGAATTGATAGACATGTCAAATAATGTGATGTTAATCATATTGTAGAGAAATATCATGTGCTTATGAGCTAATGATAGTATTCATCGAGTTGTAAGAAATCGTAATTTATACGATTATCGCAAGTTAATTATACGAATCAGCAATGTTTCCCGTTATTTGCATATTTATTTTTGATTTCAAAGGGGTGTGTACTATTACTCATCGCAGTGGATGTGAGATCACCTAGTTGTGCTTTGGGACGCTCTTTAGCCTTTTTGTTGTTGACATCATAAGTTTGACTGAGAGTTATGCAGGCTTGTTAGCGGGCACCATAGTTGATTTGTGTAAGTTAGATGGATTTACAAAGAGAAGAGCATAACCATGCCAAAACGTAGTAAAGAAGATACTGAAATCACGATTCAGAAAATAATGGATGCTGTCGTGGACCAACTGTTGCGTTTGGGATATGACAAAATGTCATATACCACCCTAAGCCAGCAAACGGGCGTGTCTAGGACAGGAATAAGTCATCATTTCCCCAAGAAAACTGACTTCACAGAAGCGCTAGATGGACGAATCTTTAAGTTATTCATTGAGCATTTAAACTTAGATGGAAGCCTAACAGACTTTTCAGACAGCTGGAGCAACGCGTTGGAGCGTTCGGAGTTTTTGGCAATATTACGTTTGCTATTTCACCACATTGTTACGTCAAAAAATGCTCATAGCTTTGCAAAAAGTGGTATCGAGCGCATATACCAGACCGCGGAATCTCAGTTTGGAGAAACTAGTGCCAAAGAGGTGGAGTGGTTGATTGGCAAGTCTTTAATTCGGATGTCGCAATAGCCGATTCAAATATACGCTGCCTTCCAAACATGGAAGGCATTTATTTTTACAGCTTTCTAAACTGGTTAACTAGCTGACCTTGAGAATTTAAGTTGTCAACTAACGTCTCACACTCTTCCTTAGTGTCACTGGCCAAGATATTGGTCGCAGAACATACCTCGCTTATGGATTGAACGCTAGAGTTCATATCCTCAGTAACACGAGCCATTTCTTCAATTGCGGTTGCAATTTGATTGTTTCGGTCTGAGATGTCTGTCACTTGACCGAATAAAGCGTCTAGCTTTTCACCTGATGTGCTTGCGCAATCGACACAGACATCTGAAAGTTTGTTGCCCTCATCCATTGCCTGTACGGCTTTATCTGTGCTGGTTTGTATTAAATTAATGATGTTTTGTATTTCTTCAGTCGATTCATGACTTCGCTGCGCGAGTTTACGTACCTCGTCTGCAACGACAGCAAAACCTCGCCCTTGATCGCCTGCCCGCGCAGCCTCTATCGCTGCATTGAGAGCGAGTAGGTTGGTTTGTTCAGCGACACCTTGAATGACGATAAGTACCTCGCCTATGGTCCGTCCATGCTCTGAAAGTTGCTGAACCACTTCTGAGGCCACACCCAACTGACGGGAAAGCTCATTCATAGAAGAAACAGTCTGTTCGACAGAGTCTTTGCCTTCGACGACCGCTTCGTTGGCTTTTTCCGTGGCATCTGAAGCGTTTTGAGCATTTTGAGCAATTTCATGAGCGGTAGAATGCATTTGATTTATTGCAGCGGCCACTTGTTCAGTCTCAGATGTTTGCCCCGACAGGTTGTCTGCAGTTGTTTCACAGTTTTGAGCGGATGACTGAGCAGCACCAGCGATTTGGTGATTGGAGTCCTGAATACGTCCCACAACGGCATTGAGCTCGGATTGTCTCATCTTAAGCGCTAACGCGATTTCTGAAATATCATCAATATGACCGTTATATACCAATTCCATTAGTGGATTGTTGAATACTTCTCTGGCTTGCGTGGAAAGTGCTTCCAAACGACGAGTCAGCATATAGCCTGACAAAGTCGCTAATATGAAAAATAACCACACAGCTCCGATAGCTGAAAAGCTCGCGACTGTTGTCGCAATGATGCCTGAGCCAAGTAAAGCGCCTGCTAGACGTTGCCATAACCGAGTTCTGGGTAGTTTTAGCTTACTGGGCGTTTTACCTGCTTTTAACTGGGCATAGATTTTCTCGGCGTTAGCAACATGCTTACGACTAGGACATAAACGAACGGATTGGTACTCAGCGATTTGGCCGTTGACTTTTATAGGGGATGCAAAAGCATCGACCCAATAATGATCCCCATTCTTGCAGCGATTTTTCACTATCCCCATCCAAGGCTTTCCAGCCTTTAGAAAGTTCCACATATCATTGAATGCTTCAGGCGGCATATCTGGGTGGCGAACGATGTTGTGTGGCTGATCCACGAGTTCGTCTAACGTGTACCCAGCAACATCACAAAACTCTTTACTGGCATAGGTAATATGACTACTGGTTTTAGTAATCGAAAGTAAATTATATTCGGGTGGGTAAGTGACTTCTTTCTGTGTCACGGGTTCGTTAACACGCATTGTGTATACCTGCTTATTTTTAACTAACCAATATTGATATATTCGTCATTAGTATATGCACAAAAATGGATATTTGAAAAATCCATGGTGTATTTGACTTTAGTCGTCTTGTGCTAATCGTTAATAAATGTCTATTTCGTATATATAACTCTTTAAAAGTGAGAGCGTACAATGATTATGCATCTCCTTGACGAGGGGGAGTTGTACTTCGATACTTAGAAGATTCGAAAGCTTACTAGTCACATCCGAGTTTTGTATGATTTTTTCGAAGCAGACTTTAAGTGACAGACTTGTATGGCTTTTGTTGAATTTTTATGTCAGGAGTAGGCGTGGAAGAGCATCTGGCTAGCGTTTTGATTGTTGATGACAATGCTGAAAATAGAGTGTTGCTTAGCGGGTTATTGAAGCCACATTATCGTGTGTTTGTCTCTACTGGGGGCAAACAGGCGCTAAATATTTGTACGAAAAAACAGCCTGATATCGTGTTGTTAGATGTAATGATGCCAGAGATGGATGGTTATGAGGTGTGCGAACAGCTAAAAAAAGACCCGGTAACCTGTGATATCCCTATAATATTTTTGACTGCCAAGTCTGAAATCGAAAACGAGCAACGAGGCTTTGAAGTCGGGGGAGTCGATTATATCCACAAGCCGGTGAGCCCACCGATATTGCTTTCCCGTATCAATACGCACCTGAAATTAAAACATGCGGTTAGTGCTCTCGAAGAGCAAAATGAGCGTCTAGAAGAGCGAGTGCAAGAGCGTACTTACGAGCTAGAAATGTTGCAGAACGCAACGATTGGCGCCATGGCCTCGTTGGCAGAGACTCGTGATAACGAAACAGGAAACCATATTCGCCGCACTCAAAATTACGTCAAGGTACTTGCGGAAGAGCTCGTGAATATGGGGCATTATGTTGATGAGCTAACCCCAGAGTCAATTAATTTGCTCTATCGGTCGGCTCCTTTGCATGACATCGGAAAAGTGGGGATTCCAGACGAAGTCTTGCTCAAGCCGGGCCGTCTGACATCAGAAGAGTTTGAAGTAATGAAACGCCATACGATTCTCGGCCGAGCGGTGTTGATGTCGGTAGAAGACTCGATTGATTTTAAGTGTGAGTTTTTAACCTTGGCAAAAGAAATTGCTTATAGCCATCAGGAGAAATGGGACGGTAGTGGATATCCAGAAGGGTTAAAGGGCACGGATATTCCTTTGAGTGCTCGTTTAATGGCGCTGGCTGATGTTTATGACGCTCTGATTTGCGAGCGAGTTTATAAACCCGCTTTTCCCCACGACAAGGCACTTGAAATTATTGCAGAGGGAGAGGGCACACATTTCGAACCTTTGGTGGTCCAAGCTTTTCTTAACATAGAACACGTATTTAGAGATATAGCGACCAAATATCGAGATGAAAACTTTAACGAAGACGTATTCAACTCTGGAGCCGACGATGAATAGTAGTAAGCGGCTGGTGTGGTTTTTACCATCGGCTAGTCAATGTGTTGTGGTTTGGCAACATTAATTTTTCTGCTCGGTTCTTGTGTATTTTTTGCTTTAACCACTTCGAGATCCTGAGCATCTGTTACACTGAAACTATTGATAAAAATATTATTGATTAGGTGCATTCATGTCTTTACCTGTTCTCATCTGTGATGACTCTGCGCTCGCCCGCAAGCAAATGGCGCGATCACTGCCCCCCGCTTTAAATGCAGACATCACTTTTGCTGTTCATGGCCTTGACGCTTTGGAGCAGTTGGAACAGAACGACTTTAAAATCATGTTTCTTGATTTAACCATGCCTGAACTTGATGGCTTTGGTACTTTAGATGAGATTCAGGCTCGCGGCATTGACATCAAAGTTGTGGTGGTTTCGGGGGATATTCAGCCCAAGGCGAAAGAACGTGTGATGGCTTCTGGCGCCAAAGCTTTTATCCAGAAGCCGATAGACAAAGACATACTTAATGGTGTGCTGAAAGAGCTGGTTGAACCTCCATCTCAGCCGCAAATGGTCGCTCCTGCGCCACTTGATCTGCCTGTCCTTAAACGTCGTGATATATACCGAGAGGTAGCAAACGTTGCGATTGGTGTCGCGGCGGATGCGCTTGCACGGCATTTTGACGTATTTGTGCACCTTCCACTACCGAACGTGAATATATTGGAAGTCAGTGAACTGCAAATGGCGCTAAGAGATCTGGCCGATAACGACCAAGTGTCTGGAGTCTGTCAAGGCTTTAGCGGTGAAGGGTTAGCAGGGGAAGCTCTCGTGCTCTTGAGTGACTCGAGTGTGTGCGACCTTAAAAAATTGATGAAGGTGCCTGCTGAAAGTGAAGAGCTTGAAGAGCTAGAACTGCTGATGGATGTGTCGAATATCTTGGTAGGCTCGTTTCTTAATGGCTTGGGTAAGCAAGCGGAAGTGCGTTTTTTTCAAAGTTCACCAGAGCTGTTAGGTCAACATATTTCAATAGACTCGATTATTCAAAATACAGAAGGCGCGTTTCAAAAGACCATGACTTTTGAAGTGAGCTACAACATTGATGGTACGGCAATTCGCTGTGATTTATTGTTTATGTTCGTTGATGAATCGCTTCCATTACTCGACGACAAGTTATCCTACTTAATGGAGGACTTCTGATGGTCAACCTTCCTGCCGAATTTGAGCAGTTTCACTGGATGGTCGATATGGTACAAAACGTCGACATGGGTTTGATAGTCATTAACAGAGAATACAAAGTTCAAGTTTGGAATGGCTTTATGACTCACCACAGTGGTATGCATGGTCATGATGCGATTGATAAATCCATTTTTGAAATTTTTCCTGAAATCCCAGAAGAGTGGTTTAAAATGAAAACCAAGCCTGTCTATGATCTTGGTTGTCGTAGCTTTATTACTTGGCATCAGCGCCAATACTTATTCAAGTGCCGAAATGTTCGACCTGTTACCCAACAAGCGAAATACATGTATCAAAATATCACGTTGAACCCAATGAGAACCCCGACGGGCGAAATAAAGTCTTTGTTTTTATCCATACAAGATGCGACTTCAGAGGCGTTAAGTGTACTTAATCAAAGTAAATGATATCGCAGATATGATTAAATAAGGGTCAGATTAGTCTGGCCCTTATTACTTTTAGGAGAACACATGTCATCAAGTATTCCGCTTTATCGCGCTGAACAGGTTAAGTCAGGAGAAGTAAAGGCGGCAAAAGCTAAGTCCATTGCTATGTATGAGCTAATGCTTAGGGCGGGAAAGGCGGTATTTGATCTAATGTGTCACCAATACCCAGATTGCAGCCGAGTGCTGGTGGTATGTGGTGGTGGTAACAACGGTGGTGATGGTTATGTGATTGCTAAGTTAGCCCTTGAGGCCGGAATGCAGGTTTGTGTCTGGCAAAGTGTTGATAAAGACAAGCTCTCTGGTGATGCGCTAACCGCATATCATGATTTTCTCGCCGCAGGTGGTGAGACGCAAGCGCCGGATCTTGACCAAGAATTAGCCTTTGACTGTATTATTGATGCTCTGCTCGGAACTGGTCTCAAAGGTGAAGTAAGACCCAGCGCTGCTCAACTGATAGAAAAATTGAACAATAGTGGCGCAGACATTGTGTCTGTCGATGTGCCATCAGGGCTATCCAGTGATACTGGCCGAAGTTTGGGAGTGAGTATTAATGCCAAGCATACGGTGTCCTTTATTGGCCTTAAATGTGGCCTGTTTACGGGTCAATCACGTGATTATGTAGGCGAAGTTCATTTTTGCGGTTTGGGCGTTGAAGATGTGTTTGATAAGCAAAACAACCCAATAGCGCACCTTCTTAATTCTGTTTGTGATTTTGCGCCTTTAGAAAAACGACGCAAGTCTGCTCATAAAGGTCACCATGGGAAAGCACTCATTATTGGTGGAAACCAAGGTATGGGCGGCGCTGCATTGCTAAGCAGTCAAGCCTGTATGCGAGTTGGGGCAGGGTTAACCGCACTTCTCACTCACCCAGATAATACGCTTGCCTCAATCATTGCTTGCCCTGAAGTAATGGCGGCGTCGTGGGAAGATAAAAACCAGCTAGAACATAGGCTTAATCATTGGTGTGATTGTATCGCGATAGGGCCTGGGCTTGGCACTGACAGCGCTGCAAAAAAGATGCTTGATAGCGTCTGCTCATTAAAGCTTAATAAAGTATTTGATGCCGATGCATTAAACCTATTGGCTTCTCATCCCAGCAAAGATAACCAAAGAATTCTCACGCCTCATCCTGGCGAAGCCGCTAGATTGCTTGGTTGTTCGATTAATGACATTGAAAGCGATCGATACCGAGCGATAGAAAAACTGCATGCTCAATACGGCGGCGTAATTGTTCTAAAAGGGGCGGGCACCTTAATATTCGATGGTAAATCTATGTATGTTTGCAATGCGGGCAACCCTGGAATGGCGAGCGCAGGAATGGGAGATGTGCTTACTGGGGTGATCATAGGTTTGTTGGCTCAAGGCGACAATACTTTGAGTGCGGCAGTAAAAGGGGTGATGATTCATAGCCTTGCAGCAGACAAAGATGCTGAGAAAAACGGACAACGAGGGTTATGCGCTAGTGATTTGTTGCCACATATACGGTTTTTGGCTAATGATTAAAAGAGGTAGACAGGGGTGATGACAAAGCAGTCTTGCGGTGAAATTTGGTTTGCAGACATTCGAAATGGTACCACAAAAAAATTGCAAATATCAGTCTTGCGGGAAATAAATCACAGCCTATAATGCTGAAAACCGGAGCGTCTGCCAACGCTCCGGTTTTTTTGTGTCCGAAAAACAGTAATCGCGTCTGCCAACGCTTTTACACCGCAGTTTGTCAGTGACACTTACACTATCGAATCAAGGAAATGCACAATGCGTATCGAACAAGAACTTAAGTTAGGTTTTAAAGACGTACTCTTTCGCCCAAAGCGATCAACGCTCAAAAGCCGTTCTCAAGTTGAATTAACCCGCGAGTTTACCTTCAAGCACAGCGGCCGTCAATGGTCAGGCACCCCTGTAATTGCAGCCAATATGGACTCTGTCGGTAGCTTTGCAATGGCCAAAGCGCTTGCCGAGCATGGTGTGATGACCGCGGTTCACAAGCATTACACGGTTGATGATTGGGCTGAGTTTGTTAAAAGTGCCGATAGCCAAACGCTGAAAAACGTCATGGTTTCAACTGGTACCTCGGAAGCTGATTTTCAAAAGACCAAAGACATTATGGCGCTAAGCGATGAGCTTATCTTTATCTGTATCGATATTGCTAATGGCTACTCGGAGCATCTGGTTGAATACATTGAAAAAGTCAGAGTCGCCTTTCCAGATAAAGTGATTTCAGCTGGTAATGTGGTTACGGGCGACATGTGTGAAGAGCTGATTTTAGCTGGTGCAGATATCGTAAAAGTCGGCATCGGTCCTGGCTCTGTCTGTACCACGCGAGTGAAAACAGGTGTTGGTTATCCTCAGCTTTCAGCCATTATTGAATGTGGTGATGCGGCTCATGGCCTTGGTGGTATGATCATTGGTGACGGTGGCTGTTCATGCGCGGGCGATGTAGCAAAAGCCTTCGGCGGCGGCGCCGATTTTGTGATGCTTGGCGGCATGTTAGCCGGTCACGAGGAATCAGGCGGCGAACTGATCGAAAAAGACGGCCAAACCATGATGAAATTTTACGGCATGTCTTCAGAGTCGGCGATGAAGAAACATTCCGGCGGGGTAGCCCAGTACCGTGCAGCCGAAGGGAAAACCGTATTATTGCCATTTCGTGGCAGTGTTCACGGCACTATTTCAGACATCCTTGGTGGCGTGCGCTCAACCTGCACCTACGTAGGCGCAGCAAAGCTTAAAGAGCTTACCAAACGCACAACTTTTATCCGTGTACAAGAGCAAGAGAATAACGTGTTCGGGAAAGAGTAATCTATAAAACGATTGTTTTAATTTATAGAAATTGAGCCACTTTTTAGTGGCTCTTTTTTTACCTGAAATTTGGTAAAGGCGACAAAGTGGCGACAGTCGAACAACACACTGTTTGGGGGCTACTGCAAGTTTGCGAGTTATTTGTGAGTAATAGCCTCTGGTAAATGGTCTGTTGTTGGGTAGAAATAATGGATACATGGTATTCATACAAAGGAGATCACTATCGGTCGACTGTGATGCTATTTGTAAAAGTCTAATATTAAGTACGTATAGTCCAACCATAACAGTGGATGAACCTCTTATTTTTAAATAATTTCAATAATTTAAGAGGTAATATATAGGATTTATAAGAAGGATGTGCAACACTCGGCATTAAGTTTTATATGCAACTAGAGTGGAATATGTACTGGTGGGTTAATCATAAGCAGACTTACAAAGAAGAAATTGCAGGTGGTTACATTTGGTCGCCAAAGACAAATGCTAATGGTGCCAGAAACCAAAGTTACGAAAATATGCGCCAGACTCGAGTCGGGGATATTGTGTTTTCTTTTGCATTTGCTGAAATAAGAGCGGCCGGCGAAGTTATAGAGTCATGCATTTCTGCGGCTAAACCAGATGATTTTGGTGATAAAGGAAGCTATTGGGATAATGAGGGTTGGTTAGTCAAAGTAGATTGGATGGTTTTTGATAAGCCCTTTCGGCCGAAAGATCATATTGAACAAATTGGACCATACCTCCCAGAAAAATACTCTCCCATTCAGAAATCAGGAAATGGAAATCAGGGCTGTTATTTAGCAAGTATTAGTGAAGATCTAGCACATACTCTTTTCGAACTCGCGAGTTTCGAATATGGCAACGCATCATATTACTTAGATGATGACCCTGTATATGAAGTTCGCGAAGCGAATGTTGTAGATGCCATTCGGTTGGATCGTAGTATTACCGGAACTGAAAAGGAACAACTAATCACTGCAAGAAAGGGCCAAGGTAGATATAGGAAAAACCTTGAGCGTATTGAAACTCGTTGCCGAGTGACCGGTTTAAAACAAAAGTCGTTTCTAATTGCAAGCCATTGTAAACCTTGGAGAGATTGTAATAATCAAGAACGTTTAGATGGTAATAATGGTCTTTTGCTATCTCCCCACATAGATAAGCTATTTGATAAAGGATGGATTTCGTTTGCCCAAAATGGGGATTTGTTAGTCGCGAGCGAAAAAGTGGTGTCAGTACTGCATGTATGGGGCGTTAAATACCCACTCAATGTTGGAAGCTTTACCGAGGAGCAGGAAACATATCTTTCTTATCATAGGTTGTATTGTTTCACTGGCTAGATGTTTACGTTTGAAAGACAGTGGAGTCAAGTAGATTTCAATGTTTCTAATCTCAGTATGCCTAATAAAAACACACAATAAAAGCATCACAACCATGAATCAAACTCACAGAATCTAAACTCAATTCAGTAAATTTATAATGTAAATAACATTTAATTCAGACAATTAGATACTATTGGCGCAGTTTAATCTGAGTTAGAGTTTGTTGTAAGTTATAAAAGTGTACGATTAACTGAATTGATGGCGTATGAATTCGGTCAAGTTGAAGGAAACTTTGAAAATTTAGACGAGCGGGCATTAAAATCAGCGATTCCTCACGGGATGAATCATCGCCATTTTATCGATAAACTCAAGCAAGGTGAATTAGCCTTGCTGACTCATTCACCTGCAAGTCCTTTAATGTGCCGTGATGCGCTGAGTAAATCTTGGAGTCTATCGTCACAGGGGCAAGTGGTACTTTCTCCAGAAGCTGTCTAGAGCCAACTTAGCGAAGTCTGTCAAAGGTAATGCAGGCGGCTTTCGCAGCACTGGATATACTCCGAATATCGAAGACACATACACACCGGAACCAATTCGGCCAGCTAATCTTGATGAACAACCAAAACTTGAATACGAGTACAGCTTTGAAATCGCATGTTCCCACAAGGTATTTAAAAGTAAGGTTGGTTGTGAGTTTCAGCTAGCTAAAACTAAGCAAGAACAAGCTCTCGGGCGTTGGGAGCAGACCGTAACCGACCACGGAACAAAGTACACTACGAAAATGGCGGTTGATGAGCCAAAGCAACTTGTGGCGAAAGTTGCGGCTTATTCGATGGGGGTAAGCATTCTAGAAAGAGTTAAGGTTTACCCGATTGGGTCAAGTATTATTGAGGACGCGTTTATCCCAGTCATTCCTTCGGTGCAGTTGGGTGAACGTTTGGGACTTCCAACTCAAGGCTATTACTATCATTTTCATAATGGGCAATTAGTCCAAGAATATAAGTTGTTAGGAGATAAAAAGTGGGCTTTTTACGCCACTTGTTCTACCCACGACAAGCTTAATGATGAACAGGGCTTCAATATCGTTCAAAGTGCCATTCTAGTTTACTGGAAGTTAAGTGGTAAAAAAGTCGAAGACCAAAGCTTAGTTTATCTTGAGCAGCAGATTACTCGCGAGGAGCTTGCTGGTAGTGCTTGTAGTTATATTTGGTTTGTATATCCTATGTTGAGAATTGCATGGCAGATACCTTCTGATGATATTGTGAAATGGCAGAAAGATATCTGTGAAATCTTAGGGTCCAATTATCGTCTTTATTGGTTATCTACAATGCTTCTCAACTTAACATTGGCTGGCATTGCTGTGTTTATTATCAATGAGTGCCTACTAAGAAACTTTATTTGACTACTATTTTTGATGTAAAGTCGAATAATATACCTGAATTCAAGTGAGTAAAAGTTAGAGGAAATTATCTTTGATTGATATTCTTTTCAAACTTGGTTTCACGTTGTTTTTACCAACATTTCTTCCTTGGCTTTTTATTAATATTTTTCTCTCTTTAAAGCTTAGGCATAAAAGATTTGAGATGATTGAAGCTATCGCTGTTAGTGCACCAAAGAAATTCCGCACAAGAGCAAAATTAATGCTAGACAGTAATTTTTCTTGGGTTTTTGCCAGTTCAGCTGCCTATGCGTGGTACGTTTATCTAATGCTGAGGTTCGTTTGGAACATTCCAAGATGTGAGATTCTGGATTGGCGCGAACGTGCAGGAAGGTCTTATGGCCGATACGAAACTATTTATAAGGTATTCTCATATTTGGTAAATGTATCGGTATTAGGCTTTGCGATATTGATGTTCTGCCTAATATTGGATGAGTGACCATTAGTGATGGGCAGTGAATGAATATTCTATTTTCTACGTTGGTTACATTCTCCCTTGTCTGGATGTTTGTGTACTTTTATTACTCTCTGATATTTGGGCTCGGAGACAGAAGACATGTGAATAATCTGGTCGAGTGTCTGGCCAAAGATCCTGAGTTGTTTAAAGATAGACACCAACACTCACTGAGCGGCATTGGTGCGGGTGGAATCTTTACGGTTTTCATTCTTGCTTATCCATTTATACGGCATCGTAGGAGAAATAAAGCTTGGTCATTTGATATTTTTATGTGGCTAAACTGGTTGTTTTTTATTGTGGCTTCATATATTTACTTCTTCAGTTAGTCACTTCGCTAAGGCTGTTTATCGACAATAACGTTTTATGCATATTTGCAACTTCGGTAGGTATATTAGCATTCGTATTTGATGTTGTGATTTCTTTGATAATACCCAAAGATGAACCTCCAAATTGGAATACATTTTGTAGCTAGCCAAATGTCATGGGAAACAGCGGGTAAAGAAAAAAAGTTTTGGGAGTGCGTCAGTAATGCAGCTATATAAACTTGTGGCGTCTATCGCTTTATTAACTGGATGTGCTGCTCAAGCAGATACGGAACAGTCAATTACCGCTTGGGTTGAGAAAACAGATAAATGTGTGGCCATGACAGAAGAAAGCACAGCAAGTTTTCCTGATAATTCTTGGTTCCAGTCTTTGGATATGGAGAAGAAAAAGGGAGTTACATTTTACCTCTATCAAGAGAAGCTGTATGGCTGTTCAAAGCGAGAATCGGACGCTTTGATGCAGTCTTTGACTCAAAGTGAAAATAAAACGTTAATTAAGTTCTTTTCGGGGCTGGGAGCGTTCGCCAAGCCAGACTCAAAATTTATAGATGGGATTGATGCTGAGCAACTGAAGAAACTCTCAAATAATGTAGACTTGTTTAACCTTAGAAAAGTAGGTAAAGAGTTAAATTTTTGATGTCGTTAAATGAAATTGGTGCTTCTTTCGATAGTGACATCAAGCGCCAGAATATAGGCCATGCCATGCCATGCCATGCCATGCCAGGCCAGTTTGTTGATGCCTTACCAGAGCTCAGTTTGGCGCAAGGGTTTAAGTCATGGGATGTAAACTCGACCTTAGCGCCAATGAGCGGTACTAACTCACTGTATCAGTGTCGGAATAGGGCAATAAGTTTTACTTAGTTTGCTATTTAGGCAGTCTCGATAGGTTCTTTCCGCTTGAGCCGTTTTTTCTATAGAAAGTTCTTGTTTGATCGTATTGAGAAGTGAGTCCATATCTCTGTTGTTGGTTGATGCGATTTTTGCCCATACATAGGCGCTTTCATAGCTTTGCTTAACAATCAATCCACCAAAAAACATTCTTGCGAGATCTTGTTGTGCGTTAATTTGGCCACCGATGGCAGATTGAGTGCACCAGTGCACCGCCTTTTTATAACTTACCTCTATTTCATCGCCGTTAAAGTACATATGACATAACTGCAGTTGGGCATTCGGGTCGCCTGCTTTTGCCAGTGTGTCAGCTTGTTGATATGTCAGCTTATTAAGCGCAAGGTAGTTTTGCATGCCCTGGTAATTGTTTCTCTGTGCGGCTGTTTGAAACCACTCTTTAGCAGTTTGTTTATTTTGCTTAACACCTTGGCCATTTCGATACATCAAGCCTAAAAAATTAGCGGCTGCGCCATCACCATTGTTTGCGGCAAGCAAATACCAATGTTTGGCTTTGGTATAATCGAGTTCGACCCCTTGGCCGTTTGCGTATAAAAGACCAATATTTCGTTGTGCAGGTGCAAAGCCTTGCTGGGCCGATTTCTTATACAGAGCCATAGCTTTTTGGTAGCCAAGTTGAGTTCCACTTCGCTTGTAAGTAAAAGCTAGGCTGTTTTGAGCAGGCGCATAGCCCTGATCAGCGGCTTTTCTATACCAACGAGCAGACGTTGCGATATTTTGAAATGGCATGTTTCCGCTTTCATGCATCCAGCCAAGCTTGTCTTGAGCATACTTGTTTCCTTGCTCAGCCGCTTTTTGATACCAGTTTTTGGCTTTGTAGTAGTCAAGTTCAACTTGGTTGCCGAGCTCATAAGCTTGGCCGAGATAGAGCTGTGCCGAATCACTGCCGTTATTTGCAGCTTGTTTTATTTCTTGAAGCGGAAGATTGTCAAACTCGGTTTGAAGACGTGTCGGGTTGTCATTATCCCAACGAATTGTGACTCCCTTAAGCGCCTTCGCGGAGAACGAAAGCATCAAAACGAGGAAACATAATGAATAGAGTAATTGACGCACAGTTAAAAACCTTAGAATAATAATTTTCCAAGTAATATATCACTAATTTTTATTTAACTCTTGTTAATAAGTCGATGAAGATTATCGAAAAATCACCAGCTAGGTTTAGTAGCTGGTGATGAGAGTGGGTAAGTGGGGGGAGCGCTTTAATGACTGTTCCAACTGTAACCTAAGCTGAGAAAGTACAGCGCTGGGTCATTAAATTGCGCGATGGTATTGCCTAGTTAATATTATGGAGTATCTAAGTTAATTATGCCTGAAAACTTAGTAGGTTTCTTTGTTGGACCATTTTGACGTTTAGACTGATCGTTATCATCTAGTTGCTGCTCGAAGTTAGGCTTTAAAGCAGTTTGGTAATCTATTTGACCAAAGGAGGTAAGAAGCCGATTTTTCCTGCCAAGTTTTAGCTTGATTGAAGAACTTCAATGATATAATATAGTTCGGTTTATCTAATCATATTTCATTTCTCTTATATGCATATTACAGAAATGACACAGGCTTCTCAACATTACCTTTTCTTTAGTTTCTTTAGTTTCTTTAGTTTCTTTAGGCCATAATTCTTACTTAAATTGTTTTTGAAGCTCACCACTTATCGAAGGTCAAAGTAACTACCTAGTAAAAGTCTATTATCTCCTTTGATAGAAGCTGTACCACGATGAATAAAACGAGTATCAACAAAAATTACCGAACCTGCCTTTGCCTCTACTGATATTTTGGTTACTCTAGGGTTTTCGAGTAATTTTAACTCCTCATTTGAACACAAATGTCCGTACGAGCCATTTTTTCCTGAGAGAACATACTCTAATTCCTTGTGCTTGCGTGCGGGGTCACGAGAATAACTATTTTCATAAATTACAAAGGGGCAATTCTCCTTACCTACATCATTTAAATATAAGAATATCTTGAATCGTTTCCTCCAATCATCAAAGTGAGGAATGTCTGCTGAGGAACGTTTACCTATGGTGCCTTTCACTTCAAACATACTTTGATACCTGGTACCATGCCCTCCTAGGTAACTTGCTCCTATTTCGTCAAAGTACTCACAAAAGAAAGGGGATAATTCATTCCTTCTATCTGCTGCTAAGTACCTTTCTACACCGTAATCTGGAAAAGATAAGTGTAACTTATCATCTTGAGCCGTTTTACCGGAGTGCTTTTTAGCAGCGTCAAGCATAATTTGGGTCGTTTCCTTATCGAAATACTCTGAAGCGAGGTAGTAGCCCTTTTCATTTACGGCTTCTAGCACGTTTTTTTGAAACTCATCTCGTCCCTCAAAGTCGATTTTAGTGTTTTTTATATATCTAGGTTCATCCCAAAAAGAGTGTTTGGCATGTTTCAATATCGATCTTAGTTGAGTAGACATTACTAAATCCTTTTTTAATGTAGATGTTTCAATCTCTATGATTGTTGATAGGGGCTTTCAAATATCATTTGAACATGATTTATTTTAGTAATCCTGTGATTAAATTATAAATCAAAATAGCGTGCGTATCTCTGTATATACTCACAAATTCACGTTTAATAAAATTCTTGATTTTTTACTAATGATCTGATTAATGCCTCTGAGTCTTCGGCTCTTCAGCCCTGTTAAGTCATTCTACTAACTAAAGTATTAATTTTGGTTATTATTAAGTAATTAATAGATATTATTGAGTTGAAAATTCATGTTATATATTTATAATTATCCTCTAAATTTGGTAATAGAGCAGCGATTTATTTGCTGTTCCAGCTGTAACCTAAGCTGAGAAAGTACAGCGCTGGGTCATTAAATTGCGCGATGGTACTACCATTTGGTCCTTGGAACTCTGACGAATCAATCAAGGTCGCTTCTAGCGCGATAGAAAGGGTATTGGTATTATCTAATCGGTAGTCGATGCCTGATCCTATACGATAAGCTTTACCGGCTGGGATGGTGATATCGCCATGGGATTGATCGGCATACATGCTCGAATCATAAGCAAAGCCTGCGTTCCATGTTAAACGCTGATTAACTTTGTATTGAGTGCCAAGGGCGACTTGATAGGTATCTTGAGTGTCTGCGCCCATTATGGTTTGGTAATCACTCCAGTCTTGCCAATTGAGGTTACCCATTACAGCAAGTTTATCGTTGATATTGTGGAAGGCGCTGAAGATGACCTGTTGAGGCGCAAGTGCGTCACTGGTATCAAATTCAAATTCAGTTTCGTTGGTGTAAGCTAAACCAATTCGAGTGTCAGAACTAAATTCGTATAATAAACCTAATTTGCCATTAACTTGGACATCGGTGTCGTGTTGGTCGATGTTGACTGCGTTTGAATTAGTTGAGTGTGCTTCTAAGTCGAAAATGCCGTAGTGAATGCCTAACGAGGCTCCCACAGATAATTGCTCGTTGACTCGGTATGACGCCGACGGTTGGAATGTCAGTGCTTGAGTGGTCGCACTAGGTATTTCTAAACGAGAAAATAAATGCTCATATTGTAGGCCTAAGCCGTAGTTACCGTAAAAGCCCGCGCCGACTGTCCATTTATCGTTGAGCTGCTGGCTGTAGAAAGCTGAGCCTAAAGGCACATATCGAATCGTATTGCCTGCATCACCGCCGCCTATGGTATCCAGAGTGGCATCGCCGTAGAGGTTGATAAAGTTACCTGAAAAAGACTGTCCTTCTACATTGGCAAGGCCAGCGGGGTTGGCCGCGATAACTGAAGAATCTTGGGCTCTAGCTGCCATACCAGCAGAGGCTAACCCGATATCCGTGGTTGATGTTTCGTAAAGGTAGAGCCCGCCGGCATGGGCGCTGCTGATCAGTATCATTGGCGCTACAGCAATGAATTTATTAATTGTTTTCATGGTAAACCTGCAAATTTCTATACCATTAATGGACACTGTGTTGGATGACGCCTGCTGATTAAGCGGCGTCATTGTTGGCCTTAAGTTAAGCCTTAAGGTAGCGCGTCCCTGCGCTTAGGACCTATTCTTGGACTACTGCTTTTTTAGTTCATCAAGCTGCTTCAGCTTTTGCTGCAAAGAGAGCGAGCGATAGCTCATATCAGCTGGATTCATGGTTTCACCTTGTTGCAGCGGGTAGTCTTGAAGCGTGCTGGTGAATTTGCCAACCACATCTTGGATTGGAACAAATAGCCACATATTGTCTGCCATCCATCTCAGATACATCCCTGATTCCTTCGGCGCTTTCTCAAACGGGTCGGCGCGCAAGTGAATGATCTGAGGCCAGTTCGGCGTAGCTCGTGTTGCGTCAGAAATATTCCCTTCCATAGTGGCAAAGTTGAGTTTCCAATCATTCCATCTCACGGCATTAAGCTCACCATTGGATGAGAAATACATCAGAGATTCACGTGGACCTTTCTCTTGTTTGCCTTGGAAGTAAGGCATGAAGTTGTAGCCATCAATATGAACGCGCCAATTCTTGCCGTTTGCTTTATATCCTTTGGCCAATTTCTCTTTGACATCTGGGACACCAGCGGCGGAAAGTAGGGTAGGTAACCAGTCTTGGTGAGCCATCATATCGTTATACTTGGATCCTGGTTTGATCACACCTGGCCAGCGAACCAACTGAGGGACTCGCATGCCGCCTTCCCACGTGGTGCCTTTTTCTCCATGGAAAGGAGTGGCACCGCCGTCTGGCCAAGTCACGGTTTCTGCCCCGTTATCGGTTGAATAGATGACAATGGTATTGTCAGCAACGCCGAGTTCATCGAGCTTATCGAGTAAGATGCCGACTTGGTCATCATGCTCTAGCATGCCGTCAGCATAGATACTGACTCCAGACTTGCCGCGATACTTCTCTTGTAAACGCGTCCAAACATGCATGCGTGTGGTGTTATGCCAGATAAAGAAAGGCTTGTCTGCCTTGACCGCTTTCTCCATAAAGGCGAGTGAGGTTTCGAGGAACTCTTCGTCAGCATGTTCCATACGCTTTCGCGTCATAGGGCCAGTGTCTTCAATTTTGCCGTCAGCAAAGGATTTAATTACCCCGCGCGGACCATAGTTTTTGCGAAATTCTGGATCTTTAGGATAGTAGTAAGTCTCTGGCTCTTCTTCTGCATTGAGGTGGTAGAGATTACCAAAGAACTCATCAAACCCATGATTGGTAGGCAAGTGTTGGTCTTGATCGCCTAAATGGTTTTTACCAAATTGGGCCGTCATATAACCTTGTTCTTTTAGGAGATCGGCGATAGTCGGTGCCCAATCCGGTATTCCATGTGAGGATCCTGGCATACCAATAGTGAGCAATCCGGTACGAAACGGCTCTTCACCTGTTATGAAGGCTGCGCGCCCGGCGGTACAAGACTGTTGTCCATAGTGATCAGTGAAGAGTGCGCCTTCATTGGCAATACGATCTATGTTCGGGGTTTCGTATCCCATCATGCCTTGGTTGTACGCACTGATATTCCAATAACCCACATCATCGCCAAAGATCGCGAGAATATTGGGTTTATCTGCGGCCACTGCTGCGCTTGAGGTCGCGAGTATGCCGATACCAATAGCAAGCTTGCTCATTTGGTTAGCCATAAAAACTCCAAATTGGTTAGTAAGTTGAAAACGAGTGTTGGGTGCTAACACTTCGTTGCTGACTAACATAATGCGCTACTTGCTAAGCGTCGCTTTATACTGCATATAACCATAGGTTATAGAGATTCATAAGTACTTGTTTATAAGTGGTATTACATGAATTTGTATTAAAAGACAGCGTGTGTGGTTCTAGACTTATATCACGTTACTTCATTTAGACATCATGATTATAAGATCTGGGTTTGAGTTCAGATATTTTTATGCTACTAGGTTCGCATTGATCTGTTTTGTCGACTATAAGTTTGTGTGCGCAAAGCATTTTCTATTACAAACAGAGGTTTATATGACAGTGAAATATGGCGTTAAACGCCGGCTAGCGATTCTTGCCGCGGCTTTACTTGGCGTAACGACAAGCAGTATCGCCGCAGACAAACCCAACATTCTGGTTATTTGGGGTGACGATATCGGGCAAACCAACGTCAGTGCTTATACGTTTGGCTTGGTGGGCTACAAAACACCCAACATAGATAGCATTGCCAAAGAGGGCATGATGTTCACCGATTATTATGGTGAGCAATCTTGTACTGCTGGGCGTGCAACCTTTATCACTGGTCAAACCGTATTGAGAACAGGCTTAAGTAAAGTCGGTCTGCCAGGCGCAGATCTAGGTTTACAAGCCGAAGACGTCACCATTGCTGAACTTTTGAAACCTCTGGGCTACATGACAGGGCAATTTGGTAAAAATCACCTTGGTGATAAAGACGAGCATCTTCCCACCAATCATGGATTTGATGAGTTCTTTGGTAATCTCTACCACCTCAATGCAGAAGAAGAACCTGAAAACGTAGATTATCCGAAAGATCCTGAGTTTCGTAAGAAATTTGGTCCACGTGGGGTGATTAAGTCTTATGCGGACGGAAAGATAGAAGACACAGGTCCATTAACTCGTAAGCGCATGGAAACGGTCGATGAAGAGACTCTGGATGCAGCGCTCGATTTTATGGATCGTTCAGTAAAAGCCAACAAACCTTTCTTTGTGTGGTGGAATGCGACTCGAATGCATTTCCGCACTCATGTTAAAGAAGAGCATTTAGGTAAAACAGGGATCAGCTACTATGCAGATGCCATGGTAGAACACGACAATCATGTTGGTCAGCTGCTGAAAAAAGTCGACGAGCTTGGCGTAAAAGACAATACCATCGTCTTTTATTCAACAGACAATGGCCCTCACATGAATACTTGGCCTGACGCGGGTATCACACCATTCCGTGGCGAGAAGAACACTAACTGGGAAGGCGCCTTCCGTGTTCCAGCCATGGTTCGTTGGCCAGGTAAAATCAAGGCGGGTAGTGTGTCTAATGAAATTATGCATCATATGGATTGGATGCCAACTTTCTTAGCCGCCGCTGGACAAAGTGATGTCAAAGAAAAATTGGTCAAAGGCGAGTCCGTTGGTGGAACTAATTATAAAGTTCACCTTGATGGCTATAACTTCTTGCCTTATTTAACCGGTGAGGAGAGAAAAGGGCCGCGTGAAGAAGTCTTCTATTTCTCTGACGATGGCGATCTTACCGCTCTTCGCTATAACAACTGGAAGATCGTCTTTATGGAGCAAAGAGTAGAAGGTACTTTGCGAATCTGGGCTGAACCCTTTGTCGCACTTCGTTTACCTAAGATCTTCAACCTGAGAATGGATCCGTATGAAGTTGCAGATATTACGTCCAATACTTATTACGACTGGATGCTAGATCGTGCGTATATGCTGGTACCGGCGCAAGCGTATGTGGGTAAATTCTTAGAAACGTTTGCTGAGTTCCCACCAAGACAAAAAGCGGCCAGTTTCTCGCTCGATCAAGTTATGGAGAAACTTCAGGAAAGCCATAACAAGTAAATTGGTCAATAGAATCTATCAGGGCCCTTCAGTGGCCCTTTTTTGATCTTGGTATGAGTTCTCCCTTTAATGATGTGCAATTTGTTGTATTTGAAAGGAAATATCTTCTATCTTTGCTGAGAAAAAATTAAAACAACTCTTATAAGGGCAGTCATGACTCAGTGGGCAAGTCGTAATCAGGCGATACAACGTCTATTTGTGCTCGTCATTTTTCTGGTGTGGACGCAAAGTGTGTTTTCAGAAACTTCTCAATCAACCAAGCCTTTAATGGCTGATTTTGTCGGTACTCAAGCTTGTGTTGATTGTCACCAAAAACAGTTTACCGCATGGAAAGGTTCCCATCACGATATGGCCATGAAACACGCCGATCCGCAGTCTGTTTTGGGTGACTTCAATGATTACGTTTTCAATTTTAATGGCAAAGCGAATCGTTTCTATCGTAAAAATGACCAATACTGGGTGAATGTTCAAGGTGCGGATGGCAACTGGCACGATTATAAAGTCAGTTACACCTTTGGATGGCAACCGCTTCAGCAATACATGGTTGAGTTTGGTGACGGAAGAGTCCAACTACTGCCTTTTGCTTGGGACTCAAGACGTAAAGAGGAAGGGGGACAACGCTGGTTTCACCTTTACCCAGAAACCACTCCGACCGATGAGTTTTATTGGACTAATTCAGGACAAAACTGGAATTTCATGTGTGCCGATTGCCACTCTACCAATGTACAGAAAAATTATGATGCCCAGTTAAATACTTACTCTACTACTTGGTCTGAGATTAACGTTGGTTGTGAGGCATGTCATGGCCCTGCCAGTAAGCATATGGAATTGGCGCAATCTGACAAGCTTTCAAAACAAGCGATAGGACACCTAGGTTTTGACCGCGATTTATCCAAAGCGGTGAAAGAATGGGTACAAAAAGAAGGCCACAGCACGTTACAGCCCAAAGAGATTGTTATGACCCAGCAAGTACAAACCTGTGCGCAGTGTCATAGTCGACGAACACAGCTCAATGAAACGGGCGATCATGTTAATGACTCATTTTTTGACAAATATCGTCTGAGTTTAATTACGCCAGAGCTCTATCATTACGACGGTCAAATATACGATGAAGTCTATGTTTATGGATCATTTTTACAATCTGAGATGGCGAAGAAAGGCGTGACCTGCACTAACTGTCATGACCCGCATAATGCACAGCTCAAGATAGCGGAAGAAGCGGTGTGCTTGCAGTGTCATTCGGCATCTGAGTACAGCCCAGAAAAACATACTTTCCATACGGCGGGTACAAAAGCATCAAAATGCACCACTTGCCACATGCCTGAAACGACGTATATGCAAGTTGATCCTCGTCGCGACCATAGTTGGCATGTGCCACGTCCAGATCTTAGTCAGCATATCAACACGCCGAATGTCTGCACATCTTGTCACGAGGACAAAACGGCGCAATGGGCCGATGCACAAATCGGTAAGTGGTATCCGAACTCGACCTTTCGTAACCAACGCCATTTCTCGCTTGCTTTCTACGCTGATGCCATTGGCCATCGTGGTGCTCCCGATGCCCTGGCATTCTCGGCTCAGGACTCTTCTCTAAGTGATATTATCCGCGCGTCGGCACTTGAGCGAATGGGAGGCAATACTGGGCAAAATACCCTAGTGTCACTGGCTCGTTCGGTAAAACATGATGATGAAATGATCCGTCTTGGCGCTATTGCAGGCTCTTCGGGGTACTCCTTTAGTGATAGGTGGCAAATCCTAGAGCCTTTATTGAGTGATCCAGTTTTGTCTGTGCGAGCGGAAGCCGCAGGCGCTTTGGTTCGCTCATATTCCGAAATGAACCCACTTCAAAAAGAGAAGCTCCAACCTGCGCTTGATGATTATAAGCGCATTCAGATATTTAACTCGGATAGGGGCTTTGGCAGAACCAATCTTGGTAATCTCTATCGCGATCTCGGAGAAACCGATAAGGCGATTGACGCATACAACAAGGCAATAGAGATAGAGCCCTATTTTGAAAATAGCTACGTGAATTTAGCTGATTTGTATCGCGCGCAAAATAAGGAAACCAAAGCGATAGAGGTGCTCAGCGCCGGAATGAAAGCTCAGCCTAAATCGAGCGCATTGCCCTACAGTGCGGGTTTAGCGTGGTTAAGGCGCGGTAACGATAATAAAGCGATGAAGCTCTTGAAGCAGGCTGCCGAAACCGCCAAGCGTAATCCACATTATTGGTACGTTTATGGATTGGCGCTGGAAAAAACCAATGTTCTGGCGGCTAGTCAAGCGCTCAATACTGCTTATGAGGTGGGTGGCGATCCTCAACACCTTTACGCTGAGTGTGATGTCTTGGCTCGTAATTATAAAGCTGGCGGTATCGCCTTCGCTTTTGAGCAGTGCGTAAATCGATTGAGTAAGCAGGTGCCTCCCCAAGTGGTTGAGCAACTGAGGGCTAAGGTCGTCGGAGCGGGTGGATAAGAATGCGATTAAGCAAGAATTTACGATTGGGTAGCTATTAAGTTTATAACCAATAGTTATAGCGCTTGTGAGTAGGATGTACACAGCAATCACAATGCATATTGAGGGAATAGGATGAATCATGTACAGCAAGCCATAAACGAGTTGATAAAACGCACCGAAGAAAGTGTGATTGGACAGAGTCATGTGGTTCAAGCTTTGGTCATCAGTTTGCTCACCAATGGACATGTGTTACTTGAAGGTCTTCCGGGTACGGCCAAGACTCGTTCTGTAAAGTCACTCGCGCAAAGGCTAAACACAAGTTTTGGCCGTATTCAGTTCACCCCAGATTTGCTGCCCTCTGATGTGACAGGGACAGAAGTTTATCAGGAGCTAGAAGGGAAACCTCAGCTCATGTTTCAAGCAGGGCCGATTTTTAACAGTATTGTATTAGCCGATGAAGTAAACCGTGCGCCAGCCAAGGTTCAAGCGGCGCTGCTGGAAGCGATGGCAGAAGGCACCATCACTGTCGGTGATAAAACTCACGTGCTCCCTGAGCTCTTTATGGTGCTCGCTACTCAAAACCCTGTTGAACAAGAAGGAACCTATCCATTGCCTGAAGCGCAAATGGATAGGTTTATTATGAAGGTCACCGTTGAATACCCAGAAGATGAGGCAGAGCGTGATATCATTCGTCTGGTACGAAGTGAAGAGCAGGGTGCTAAAACCTCAGTGACGCCCGAAAATGCGTGGCATATAGACTCAGATTTAGTGATGGAGGCACGTCGTCAGTTGCCTGAAATGACAGTTTCTGATTTGGTTGAAAACTACATTGTTGCGTTAGTAATGGCCACGCGCAAGCCAGAGCGTTACCCCAATTCTCAGTTAACAAAATGGCTGGAAATAGGCGCCAGCCCGCGTGCTTCCATCGCTTTGGATAAATGCTCAAGGGCTTATGCATGGTTACAGGGGCGTGACCACGTAACGCCAGATGATGTCCGTGCTATGGCTCCCTCCGTACTTGGCCATCGCTTTTCCCTGTCCTATGATGCCCTTGCAGACGGTGTCGACCACAAGCGGGTAGTGATAGAGCTGCTTGACCACGTAGAAATCGGATAGGCGGGCAGCATTATGGCTCGGCCGAAAATTGCTCCAAAAAATCAGGGACTTGATCCTCGTTTGTATTGTGAGTACGCAGGCTTGGTCCGTCTGCAAGCTCAAGTCGAATCGTTCAGCTTACTGCCTCATTTAAACTCAGGTAGTGTGTTATCGGGCAGGCATCACTCCCTTTTTCGTGGCCGTGGTTTGAACTTTGAGGAATTGCGCCATTACCAAACAGGCGACGATATTCGTAATCTCGACTGGAAAGTGACCATGCGCACCGGAAAACCACATGTGCGCAGCTACACAGAAGAAAAAGATCGTAACGTGATAATTTGCATTGATCAGCGTAGCGGAATGTTTTTCTCTTCAACCCAAGTAATGAAGTCGGTTGTGGCCGCTGAATTAGGTGCGATGTGTGGATGGCGAGTGTTAAAAGATGGTGATAGGGTCGGGTTTGTGATTGCAGCGGACAACGAATTGTATCACAGCAAAGCAAAGCGTTCTCAGTATGACTTATTGGCCCAACTAAAGCGACTATCCAAGGCGAATCAACGTTTAAATGTACAGTCACTCAATTCAGATAAGGTCGATTTTGGGCATTGGGTTTCGCTCTTGAAACGAATGAAGCTTAAACAATCGACTTTCATCATTATCAGTGACTGGCGAGATTGTGAAGATCATCATCTCGATCATTTAAAGCAGCTTCAGCAGCACAACGATGTATTGGCCGTCACCATTAGCGATCCCTTTGAGCAAGCATTACCCAAAGACTTAGTGAAAATGAAATGGGTGATTGGAGATGGCCGCTATCAGCTAAACCTCGACAACCAAACAAAAGTAGCAGCTGCAAGCGCTGGGTTGGCAGAACAAACCACTAAGCAGAGGCAGTCTGTAGCAGAATTGATGGCGATGAAAAGATTGCCTCATATCGAGCTGGATACTTCAGGAAACCATATCGCTCAATTTAAAAAGCAGGTGGGGAGACGATAAATGGCTCAAACTCATACACCTCCAAGTACCTATATTCTGCGTGATCTT
Organism: Vibrio sp. Of14-4; assembly: GCF_022347625.1. Classification (NCBI taxonomy): domain Bacteria; kingdom Pseudomonadati; phylum Pseudomonadota; class Gammaproteobacteria; order Vibrionales; family Vibrionaceae; genus Vibrio; species Vibrio sp. Of14-4. The sequence goes on from NZ_JAKRGI010000012.1 coordinate 72,974, forward strand.
CATGATGTTGCTGTGCCAGAGAGCGTTAGCTGGCTGCCTCAGACCCTAGGTTGGAAAATTCTAGCAGCTGCCTGTTTTGTCTTATTTCTCTACTGGTTATATCGTATCGCCTCTCATTGGTGGCATAACCGCTATCGCAGTGAAGCCGCTCAGGCAATATCACAACTGCAATTCAATCAGGATAGCGATGCAAAAGAGTTATTTTCAATTATGAAAATTGTTCTTATCTACCTCGACAGCAGTAACGCGCCTTTATTTGACGAAAAGTTTTTGCATAAGCTTGATGAATTAAACCCTAAGGGTGTCCAATTTACCGATGATGTTAGCAAGCGCTGGGTTAAAAGTGTCTTTGACCCAAATATCTCGCTTGATGCTTCAGAATGCGCTTTATTGAAACAACGCGCACTGGCTTGGATGAAAAGTCATAATTATCGAGAGACCAAGCCACTAGTTAAAACATGCTTGCGTCGATTGGTAGGGGGAAAGTATGAATGATTTTCTTTCCCTGATCAGCCAACTATCCCGTGTTGAATTTGATCATCCCATTTGGTTTTTAATGCTGCCGTTACCCTTAGTTATTTATTATTTGGTTCCTGCTTATCGCACTAAGCAAGTGGCGATAAAAGTCCCTTTTTTCAATTTGTTAGTTAAAGCCATCGGAGAAACCCCTTCAGAGGGGGCGAGCCAATTAACGCCAACCTGGTGGCAGCGTGCAACACTCGCTTTGTCTTGGATGTTGGTAGTGACAGCGCTCGCTAAACCTAGCATTCTTGGCGCCCCGCAAGTGCGTGAAAGTTTGGGCCGCGACGTGATGGTGCTTGTTGATTTGTCGGGCTCGATGGCAGAGCAAGACTTTGTATCTAAGCAAGGTAAGTCAGTGACACGTTTAGACGCTGTGAAAGAGGTTCTGGCTGATTTTGTCAAAACCAGACAAGGTGATCGGCTCGGATTAATTCTTTTTGGTGACGCTGCTTTTGTTCAAACCCCTTTTACGGCCGACCAACAAGTATGGCTAGAACTGCTACAGCAAACTGATGTGGCAATGGCCGGGCAAAGTACACATCTTGGCGACGCTATTGGTCTTGCGATAAAAGTGTTTGAGCAAAGCGCCAAGTACGAACAAGCACTTGATAGAAAGAGAGAAAAAGTCGCTATCGCTTTGACCGATGGTAATGATACGGGCAGTTTTGTAGAGCCGATAGACGCGGCGAAAGTGGCAAAGGCAAAAGGGGTACGTATTCATGTTATTGCTATGGGCAACCCGAAAACAGTGGGAGAAAATGCACTGGATAAAGACACCATAATGCGAATTGCACAGGATTCAGGTGGTGAAGCCTTTGAAGCGCTCAATCGTGACGAGCTTGAGAGGGCCTATGCGCGAATCAGTGAATTAGAACCACAGTTATATAACAGCACGACCTATCGGCCAAAACAAAGTCTTCACCATTACTTGATAGTTTGGGTTGTGCTGATGTATTTAACCGCATTCTTGCTTGCGACTATTAAACGCAAACGGCTGTTGAGCCGCAGCCTATCATCTTCGATTGGGGCTGATATGTCTGGAGAGAAACATGGTTAACAGCTTAGACATCGAACAGTTTGTGACTCAGTTTCACTTTATCCGTCCACTTTGGCTATTGGCCTTTATCCCTATGTTGTTGCTTTTGTGGTTGCGATGGCGAGAAGAGAGTAAGCCGAGTTGGAAGGATGTATTGCCCGAGCATCTGCGCCAAGCTCTCACTTTGGGTGAACAGGGCTGGCGCAAACAATTACCTTTAAAGTTGTTAGTCGTGATCATTGGGCTTGCGATAATCGCTTGTGCTGGTCCCACTTGGCATCGCCAAGCCTCACCTTTTGGTGAAGATAAGGCGTCTATGCTAGTTGTCATGGATACCAGCGATTCAATGCTACAGAAAGATCTGCCCCCCAGTCGTTTAGAGCGTGCAAAACACAAAATACATGATTTGTTGTTAGCAAGAAAGGGAGGGCGAACAGGATTAATTGTGTATGCTGGCTCCGCCCATGTAGCTATGCCCATTACCCAAGACAGCGAAGTATTTGCGCCTTTCTTAGCGGCTATTTCGCCTGACATTATGCCCAAAAAAGGGAAAATGGCCGAAGAAGCATTGCCTCTTATCGATCAACAATTGCAAGGTCAACTTGGCGCAACTGTGCTTCTGGTGACCGATGGTGTTAATCCGACCACGATACAAGCCTATAAAGCCTATTTTTCCAACAAGCCCTATCAGTTGTTAATTTTAGCCACTGGCAATTCGGATGTGATCTCTGATCGTCCGCTTGATATAAATTCGCTCAAGCAGCTCGCTAGCGAGACTTATGGGCACCTTGTGGAAGTGACGGTGGATAATGCTGATATTGAGGCATTAAACCACTATGTAGAGCGCAATATGCAGCTCAATGGGGATTCGGCTATGCCGTGGCAAGATATGGGCTATCAATTGCTGATCCCCATCGCTTTGATTATGTTGCTTTGGTTTCGTAAAGGCTGGTTGGTGCAATGGTGTTTATTGGCAACTATTTCTATTACCGCATTTGCTCCTCATCAGGTTTTAGCGCAAACCGTATCATTGAAAGCCGAGACAAGCGAGGTGCTCGAGGAGCGAACGACAATAGATCGAATGTCTCAATGGTGGTGGGACTTGTGGCTGACACCCAATCAGCAAGGTCAGCGTTGGTTTAATCGCAAAGATTACCTAGAGGCTGCCAAGCACTTTACCGATCCGCTAAGGAAAGGGACGGCGTATTACTATGCTGGCGAGTATAAGCTTGCCCACAGTGCCTTTCTCGAAACGCAGAGTAACTCATCACAAACAACAAAAGACCTAGGGCTATATAATGCCGCAAGTGCGCTTGCTCGTCAGCGAGAATACCTAGCTGCGCGAGATGTCCTTCAATCTTTGGCTGATAGGGATACGTTAAGCGAACCACTAAAGTCAGATGTGGCTCATAACCTCAAGGTGATCCAAGGTATTGTTAAAGAAATTAATCGAACCAGTGAGAGTCAAGCAGGCACAGAAAATGATGCCTCAAAAGAGCTGGGTGACAACCCGCAAACCGCCGAGGGAGCGGATGAGAAAACGTCGTCAGAATTGATGATCAAAGAGACCTTAAGTGCCAATGAACTTCTTGCCGACCAAGAATTGGCCGATAAGTGGTTAAAGCGAGTAGAGGCCGACCCAAAATATTTTCTGCAGGCCAAATTTCATATCCAACTGCGTGAGAGATCTGCTCTTGTTAGTCGCTCTGAAAAAGAGGAGCAAGAATAATGAAAATTGTATTTCAAACAAGCCGATTTCGTTACTTTTTATCAGTGGTTTTGTCATTAATCGCGCTAGTGGCTATCTCAACACCTAGTCAAGTACTTGCCCAAAATATTCAAGACCTTGAGCGCAGTAACGACATTGAACTTCGAACTTGGGTTGGCAAGCAGAATGATGTGAGAAATGATCGAAAAACGCAGTCATTCAGCATTAATGAACAAGTTATTTTATACATTGAGGTTGCCACTCCACGCTGGTTTACCGGCGGTACTCGCATTGGCCGCATCGAGATACCCAATGTTATTGCCAAGCAGCGCAACCAGCTTGCGACCAATTACACTGAGAAAAAACAAGGCAAAACTTGGTCTAGACAACGTTGGGAAGTAACCCTCTATCCCCAATCTTCGGGTAAGTTTGTAGTTCCACCTGTTCCAGTAAGTGTTCAAGTGTCAGCACCTAATGGCAAGTCAGTATCGGGTACTTTGTATACTAGGCCAATACGTTTTGAAGCCAAATTGCCTTCTGGTTTGGTAAGCGTTGAGGGGCAGTGGTTTACTGCGACCGATGTGGATGTCAAACAGACTTGGTCAACGTCTAATGATGAACTTAAAGTGGGTGATGCTATTACGCGAACTGTAGTTATTAATGCCAAAGACAGTCTGTCAGTCCTACTGCCCGATATCCTATCTGATCGTGCAACGCCACAATATCAAGCATACCCTAAGCCCAATAAATTGGCAGATACCGCCACGCGTGGTGATTATCAGTCAAGTCGTGTGGAAGAAATGGTATATGTGATCCAGCAAGGTGGTGAATTAAGCTTACCTGAATACCAATTTCAGTGGTGGAACAGCAAAACCAAACAACTTGAAACACACACAGTGGCAGGGAAAATCTTTATCGCTAAACAGACATTTCAGTCATTCGTTCGAGCCTATTCGCTATGGTTTTATATCGCTGCTGTAATCATTTTAGCCACGGGTCTTATGTTACTGACTGCTCGACGATACTATTGCAATCATCCTAGGCCCGCTTGGTGGGTGCTCAATCGCTTGCTCAAAGATGAGCGATGGAGTGATGCACGAACTTTCTTGTATCGACATCTACGAATGAATACCAATGAATTAGAAATGAGCAAATTGTTGACATCAGACACTTGGCTTAAACAGAGTGGCCGATTTCAAGATGGAGACAAAAACAGACATTTGTTTGTGTCGTTGTGGAAAGTGATAAAAGGAATGAGAACGAGTCGATTTAGGTTAGCAAGCTTCAAAGCACTTCCTAGACTTGCAAAAGCTCAGAGAAATCGATCATGATACCCTTCATTTAAGCCTGCCGACATCCTCGTACTTCTTGGAACTTAATCTGGCGATAAAGCTGCCGCCTATAAATAATATCAGCATCTGGCCTCACCCCAGATGCATTTATAGGTATCATAATATTAAGCTTTGAATCTAATGAATTATTTATCGAACAAACAGTATGGTGTATAGTTCCGTCCGGCTCTCACCTATGAGACATTTAGTATCTGTACTTATATGTTAAATTGGGACCTCTGAAGTCTAGTATTATTTGAACTCAAAACTTAGGAAGTGATTAGTGAGACGAGTCTCGATCTTTTTGACCATTTTTTTGGCGTTGTCGGCTAGGGCATTGGAAATCCATCATGACTATGGGACGGAATCATTTGAACGAGTACCTAAAAAAGTTATTACCCTAGATTGGACTTTAGCTGAGACGTTGATCAGCCTAGGCATTCAGCCGCAAGGTATCGCTGATGTCTCGGGCTATAATACTTGGGTATCACAACCTAAGCTAGGGACGAATGTTGTTGATGTGGGTAAACGTCGTGAGCCTAATATTGTCCGGATAGCTGAGCTGAAGCCAGATGTGATATTGATTAGCGGTTATATGGCTTCTTCTTACCACGAATTAACAAAAATTGCTCCGGTCTTAGTTTATTCAGTCTATAACACTGAAAAAGCGCCACTTCTATCTGCTATGTCCATAACGAGATCGTTAGGTTCCTTATTTGGTAAGCAAAGTAATGCTGAAAAAGTCATCCAGCAAACGGAAGACCATCTAAAAGAGAATGCCAATAAAATAAAAATGAAAAACATTCCTACTAAGCCTTTATTGTTTGTTCGTTTGATGAATGAAGGTACGCTGCGCATTCATAGTGAAGGTTCTCTTGTCCAATCAGTAATAGATAAAATGAACTTGAAAAACGATTGGCATGAGGAAACGAATATTTGGGGTTTTACAACGACTGGCGTTGAGAAAATTGCCAACCACCAGCAGGCAAATGTGCTGATATTTGGGCCTCTCATGGATGACGAACGAGAGCTTCTGTCTAAATCACCTCTTTGGCAGGAAATGAGATTTACTCAAACAAATTCGGTTTATGAACTACCCGTTATCTGGAGCTTTGGCAGTCTTATATCAGCGCAAAGGTTAAGTGATAGTATTACGGAGCAGTTGCTCGGTAAGTAACTTAAGTCAGATTGGATAATGGTAAAAACTGATTCCGAGTGTAAAATTAGCACTCGGATTGCTATTGAACCAATGAAATGATGGATTTAGTTACAGTTCGAGATAAACACCCAGCCTGAGTATTGATCGGCAGGAGTTTTGCCCGCATCTGTCCAACGCTCCGAGTGGTACAAATCGTTTTGATAAACCACGTCCACATCAGGCCTATATTGACCTGATTCAAACTCTTCAATGCCTTGGCACTGGTTTGGGTGAGGCTGCGAAGGGGGCTCTATGTTTGCTTCTGCGATGGAACTAGATAAGGTCTGATTTGCTGAATCTTGGCCAATCTCCCACACAGCAATGCCTCCAAAGCCATTGGCATCGGCATAATCAACCTTTGCATCTATATTCAGTGGGCTGTCATAAAAGATAATGTTATTTTCAGCATTAGAATAGGAGTAGGTTCCTTCCCAGTTGTTTTCTACTACTGTGTAACCTTGATTTATAGACGGCTCTATACTTGCGTAAGTAACGGCTTGATAGCCGCTAAATTCACTATTTGGCGTGGTTGTGCCACTAAACTTACTGGCAAAAAACGCTACGCCTAAGTTGAGTTGCTCTGCTGGTAAACCACGTTCAAGCCAGTAGTCTAACCCTTGAGCACCATCCATTAGGCTAGAGTGATGTTTTGTGGTTTGAGACCAGCCGCCAGAATATGAATAGGTCATCACGACGAGATAATCTGAATCGGATAATGCGTCTATTGGTGTGTTATCCCCCATATAAGCGCTTGGAGAGATAGCGTTAGAAACGAGAAGGTTATGGCTGTCAGCTGCCGTATTGAGCTCGGCCATAAGATCAGTATAAGCTTGCTTGTAACTTTCGTTAGTATTTGGCTCACCCCATTCCCAATCGATATCAATTCCGTCAGCTTCCCATTCCAATGCCAGCTCTATAGCGTTGTGGACGAACTCGCTTCTTGTCTCAGGATTCGCCGCCATTACTGGGAAGTATTGCGAGCCTTTTTCTGAAGTACCGCCGAAAGTCAGCATCATTTTAGTATTGGGGTTCGCTTTTTGTTTTAAATCCTCAAAGTATTGCGCCATTTGCACCTTCGTTTTTCCATCGGGCCAACCCAATGTTCCATCTGCTAGAGGAGTAATTGAGAATAGGTGGACATGGGTATACATGGAGATATCCATGTTTTTAACGGTCTCAATGCGGTAACTAGGAACATAACCAATTACGTTCCCTTTGATGTTTTCTGTTGCGGCATTTGCACTTAATGTCAGTACAGCTGGAACGAATAACACTGCTTTTAACTTATTCATAGATATCCCTATATGTTTTTTATTCGAGAACAATTAGCACACCCTTGTGTTAGTCGAATATGACACTAGACTATTTTTCTTTGTATCTTTGGGTTGGCTCCACAAAACGAAAGTTATTCATAGTGAACTTTGTTAAAGGAAAGTCCATGAAATCAACTCAGTATGCGAAGAAACCTGTATCGCCACTCAATTTCTTGATTTTAAGTCGTGGTCAGGAAGCAAGTTGGCTAGAATAGAGCGATGTTGGATTTTGTGTTGGTGCCATGAAGAATACAGACTTAAACCTTATTCCCATTTTTGTGGCGATTTATGAGGAACAAAATTTATCTAAAGCCGCAGCTAGGTTGGATATAAGCCAGCCAGCGGTGAGTAAAGCGTTGGCTCGTCTAAGAGATATTTATGATGAACCATTGTTCCATCGCAGCCCTTCAGGCGTTGATCCAACCAGTTTTGCGATGGACATTTACCCTGCGATGCTAACCGCGTTGAAGAACTTTACTTCGACCTTATCGGCTTCAAGTAGTTTTGATCCTAAAGTATCCAATCGAATTTTTTCTATTGCTTGTTTGTCTGTGGCCAGTTACGAATTAATGCCGCAACTTATGTGTCAAATTCGCGACCAAGCCCCAAATATTGCCTTAGAAGTTCACCCGCTATTTACCGAGGATTATGAGGCTGATTTGCGCCTTCAACGTTATGATTTAATCATAGATTTGCCGCCAAGAGGCCGAACTGTACTCAAAACCGAAGCGATATTTTCTGAGCGTTTGATGGTGGTTTGTCGTGCTGATCATCCTCGACTGATAGACGCTTGTACTGTTGACCAGTTTTTAGCAGAAGAGCATGTGGTGGTGGCTCGTTGGCAGGCAAGGGATAGTTTGCTTACCGGTGAAGATATAGAAGACCTAGCCAGGCGCAATATTGTTTATCGTGCGGCAGGTGCAATGGAAATGTTGCCTGTTATCAATAGTAGTGAGCTTATTGGTACCTTGCCAGAGTCTACTATCCAGCATTTCTCTAACACCTATGATCTTAAATCCTTTCCTCTTCCTTTTAGCGATAGCGTGCATGATTTATATGCTATTTGGCACTCCAGTCGAACTAACGAAAGTGCGCATCAGTGGTTAAGAGCACAAATCAAGCGGGCAGGGAAAGCGATCCGTAAATAGGCGTTTTGATTTGAACGCTCCCCATAATGGGGAGCGATGAGGGAGTTAATAAACAGTGCACCATTCGTTCTTCATATCAATGAGGTGCCAATTGTTGCGTTTGTTTGCTTCATCCATGGCCTTATCAAGATGTCCAACGCTTGATTTACGGTCATATTGCCACTCTCTGTCTTTATCGGTGTGATGAACGATCATTGCCATCGAATTTGGCTGGCTTGTTGCCCATTGCATCATTGCGTGGTCTCCATCGGAATTACCAACTGCAAGTACAGGTTTCTTACCGATAACGTGCTGAATATTTTCAACCTTTACTTCTTTATCATCGATACTAAGGATTTCATTAAGTTTGGTTACGGTTGGATTACCATCGTTGTAATCATATTGATACTTAAGAGCACTACCGATGATCTGCTCTTGAGGGATGTTGTACACATTGGGCGCCCATACGCGCATAAAATCAACCCCACCACCAGAGACAATATAAGTTTTGAAGCCGTTGTCTTGAAGGTAATTTAGCATCTCTCGCATCGGCTTATAGGTTAGGTCAGTATAGGCCTTGCTAAATCGCGGGTCTTTGGCTGCTTCAAGCCATGTGGCCACACGGCTTTGGTACTCTTCGACCGTCATACCACTATGTGTGGCAGTAACGATTTTTAAAAGCGCTTTCTCACCACCGCGAAATACACTCGGGATGTCATTTTTGAGCACTGACTTGAATGGCTCTTCTGCACTCCATTCTGGATGCTGGTCAGCCATAGACTTAACTTGATCGAAAGCAAAAGCAAGCTGGTAGTAATAGGGTTTTTCTGACCAAAGTGTGCCGTCGTTGTCAAAAACAGCAATCCTATCTTTTTCTGGGATAAATGTGTTTTGCGACTTATCAGTAGATTGAGAGACAAATTGAGTAATCTCCGTTTTACTCGCACCATCTTTCCAAGAAGGTAATAAATTTGGGTCGCAATCTACAGCCATTGCTGAAAAGGAAAGACTCGATAAAACGGCGAGGGTACAGATGTTCTTATTCATTTATAGGCTACCTATGTGTTTGTTGTACTTATGTGAGTGCAGCGATAGATAAACGTATCAGGTGATATACGTTTGTCTAACCTAACCAAAAACGTGTGTAAAATCTCATCGTGTATTGGGCATGCGTTTTCGCTACTGAGTATCTTTTGCTAGCCGAAGCCCCATGTCCGACATAATAATAGACTGACTTGCGAAATCTCGGCGGAAATTTTCCGACTCATCAGCATCATAGGCAAAACTTCCGCCTCGCACGACCTTGTGTGCTAAGCCAGCTTTTTCCTCTTTTGCGTTATTAGGATTAGTTGTTGGACCAAATCGATAAAAGGTATCGTCATAAGCATCAATGACAAACTCTCCGACATTGCCCGTCATGTCGTAAAGCCCTAGCTCGTTAGGTTGTTTTTGCCCAACAGGATGTGCTTGGTTGTTTGAATTGTTTGCATACCAAGCGACATCGCCAATGCTATTTGAACCTGAATAGGTATAACCGAGACTCTTATTACCACCTTTGGCGGCAAACTCCCATTCTGCTTCTGTGGGAAGTCTGTAGTTCTCACCGGTTAACTTATTAAGCCGCTGAATAAAGTAATTGGCTTGCTGCCAACTTAAATTATTTACTGGCATGTTTGGGCCATGAAAGTAGCTCAATGATGACCCCATTACGGATTCAAACAGCTCTTGCGTGACCTCGAATTTAGAAATATAAAAGCTGTCGATTTCTACCTTTCTGGCGGGTTTTTCGGCTTTGTTTGCGCTTTTGCTGTCTGAACCCCTGATATAAGAGCCTCCTTCTACCTTAACCATATCTAGATCAATGTTGAGAGCAATAGGGTGAGTGGGTTTTGTCGCGCAGCCGTTGACCAATAGACTCGATAAAATAATAGAAAGTGAATGTAAGACTACGTTTTTATTAACTTTCATCAGGGAGTTCTCTTTCATATTTTGAAACCTTAGCTTAACAGCAACAGCCATGAAAAAAGGTTATATCCGGTATAACAAGCCAGTGGTATTAATGACATTTATGATTGCTGTACCAAGTTAAGAGCAGGCGGCTAAGACTGTTTTTAGCTGACTTAAACAGACAAAGGTGACTTATGCATATTACTCAGGGTCCTCAATTTAATGGTAAAGCGTCTAAACGGCTGCATGTGATGGCCAAGCCTATCGGCGCTGTGTGTAACATTGACTGCACTTACTGCTATTACCTCAGTAAACAGGACTTACTTGAGTACAAACAGGGTTGCTCGCCTGTTATGGACGATGACACTTTAGAAACCTATATTCGACAATATATTGAAGGGCAAAATACACCCGAAATTATTTTCTCTTGGCAGGGTGGTGAACCTACTATGCTAGGTTTGGACTATTTCAAAAAAATTGTTGAATTCCAGGCCAAATACCAGCCTCAAGGTATTACTATTTCGAACGATTTGCAGACAAACGGCACCTTACTTAATGATGAGTGGTGTGCGTTTCTAAAACAACATAACTTTCTCGTGGGTTTGAGTATTGATGGGCCTGAAATGTTGCACAATGCTTATCGAACCAATCGTGCTGGTCGCGGTACATTCAATCAAGTGATGAAAGCTGTAGAGTTACTCCATAAACACCAAGTAAAATTTGCAACTCTAACTTGCGTGAACAACTTAACCAGTCGTAATCCGCTCGAAGTTTATCGCTTTTTGCGAGATGAAGTGCGTTCTCCTCAAATGCAGTTTATTCCGATTGTTGAACAAAAAACGTTCCGCACTACCGCTCCCCAAACTTGGCAACCGCAGGAACAGTTAAAGCAAGGTGATAAACGTTTGATCCCCGGTCATAAAGATTCAATTGTGGAACCATGGTGTGTCGCAGATGAAGCATGGGGTAATTTCCTTATTGAAATCTTTGATGAGTGGATACAAAACGACATAGGTAAAGTGTTTGTTCAATACTTTGAAGCAAGTATTGAAGCATGGATGGGACGAAAAAATCCTTTGTGCACCTTGGGTGAAATTTGCGGTAAAGGTTTGGCTATGGAGCCAAATGGTGACGTGTATTCGTGTGATCACTATGTTTATCCCGAATATAAAATTGGCAATATTCACCATCAAAAACTAGACACCTTGGCCTATAGCACCGAGCAACAAAAGTTTGGTTTTGCTAAAAAGCGTACATTGCCACGTCAATGTCAGAGCTGTGATTATCAATTTGCTTGTTATGGTGAATGTCCGAAAAATCGTTTTATTCGCACTCAAGAGGGTGAGTCTGGATTGAACTATTTGTGCGCTGGCTGGAAGAAGTTTTTTTCTCATGCGGATAAGGCTATGGCGTATATTCTCCGAGCAACGGGTAACCCTGTTGCGCATGGAAAATATAGTGATGCCGTATTGCGTGAGCATTTGGGTAAACCTTCTGTATTTGAAACTAAGTTTTGAGGTGTATTGATGCGATTGTATTTAAACCATGGCCCAACAACTCATACCTCAGTGAATAAATGCTATCGGGTTTATAAAAAATTGATGGTTCTGTTAGTTGGCGCCTCAGTCTGCCAGCTTTCGCTTGCAGCGAGTACTGGCCAAGAATCGGCCCTTCCAGCACAGCATCAAGAGCAGCAGGTGACGCCTCAGCAGAGAATAGCGGCGCTCTCTTACAAAGCGCAGGATATTAAGCAGCCTCAAGCTCAGCGTATTCAAGCGCTTCGGGAGTTAGCCAACTATCCCAGTCAAAATGCGCTGGTTGCGGTAGTAAGAAGCTTGCAAGATAGCGAACCCGAGGTTCGAGAGGCAGCGATTGTGGGAGCGGCGCCGTACAGCATTGAACATCGCTGGCGTTTGATTGAGCCTTTGCTTACAGATGATGAGAAGAGAGTTCGCATTACCGCGGCGACCAATCTGGTTCGAGATTTTTCAAATCTGAATAAAAAACAGCAACAGATACTCGAAAAACCAGTCGCTGAGCTTATTACAGATTTACAAGCCGACAATGATCAAAGCTCGCAATTACTGTTAGCAGACGTTTACCGCTGGCATCAAGATTGGCAAAAGGCAGACGACATCTACCAAACTCTGGTAAAGGAACAACCTAATAATCCCGAGATTTGGCTCAACTTAACGGATAATTATCGTGCTCAAGAAAAAGATCGTATTGCTGTAGAAACTCTGACCAAAGCGATCACGCTAAACCCCAATAATGCGCCTCTTCACTATTCGAAATCATTGGCCTTGGTCAGGCTCGATGATAAGAAAAGTGCTGCGTTTGAAATTGAGCAAGCGGCAGAGATGGCAGAAGATAATAGTTATTATTGGTATCTAAATGGTGTGTTACAAGAGAATTATGACTTACAAAAGTCAATCAGGTCTTTTGAGCAGGCGTATTTAATTTCTGGTGCTCCAGAGCAGTTATATGCTGTGTGTGATATATACGTTCGCCACAACAATCCAAAAATAGATCAATGTTTGAGTGAGCTTGCCAAGGTTGCGCCAAAATCGGTGATTGATGGGTTAAAGAAGCGTTAGTTAATTCATTTGTATCTTGAACTTCATTACATTAGCAATTAAAGTATTAGTAATTGCTAATATTTGGTGTGAACATGATGGATAGTCTTCCTTGGACCTCCTTTTTTGGAGGCGTATTACTTGGCTTATCAGCGGTCTTTCTGTTTGTTATTCACGGTAAAGTCGCAGGCATCAGTGGGATAATTAATGGATTGCTTTCTCCAGTCAAAGGTGATCGACTTTGGCGAGTGTTGTTCTTAGTCGGTCTTACTGCTGGTGGTTTGGCTTGTTTAGCAATACTGGATATTCAAGTGCCAGATACTACCTCTATTCCAATTCATACTCTTATTCTGGCGGGCTTACTTGTCGGCTTTGGTACTCGACTAGCGAATGGTTGTACAAGTGGACATGGCATATGTGGGATAGGAAGGTTTTCAGTTAGGTCTGTCGTTGCGACATGCGTATTTATGCTCTTTGCTATGGTCACTGTGTGGCTAACCTAAGAGATTCAGCTATGACACGAACAATGTTAAGCTTATCTATATTAGCAACTGGCCTGTTGTTTGGTGCTGGTATGACTTTGTCTGGAATGATTGATCCCGCCAAGGTAATCGGCTTTCTTAATATTGCTGGTCAGTGGGATCCAAGCTTGGCATTTGTCATGCTAGGCGCATTGGCAGTTTACACTCCTGCTTATCATCTTTGGTTAAAGCAAAGATCACAGACTTTATCTGGTGAAAGTTACTGCCTTCCGACCAATAAAACCATCAATGTTAGACTGATATTCGGAGCGGTATTATTTGGCATAGGCTGGGGGTTGGCGGGTATTTGCCCAGGCCCAGCCATGGCTAGCCTGGGGTTTGCCAATCTAGATATCGTTATTTTTATCATCGCAATGCTCGTCGGCTCTCAGTGTGCGAAGCATATAATGCCTAATTAAGCCGTTATTGTGTTCTTTTCACTCAAGCGCTGTTTGTAATGGGCAATGATCACTTAAGTGGTATTTAAGCACTTGCTTACTTGGAAAAGTGATCTGCTTTGGCGTGCTCAGTGAGAGCTCTTGATTGACTATGATATGGTCAATCAAAGAGCGAAATTGGTGAAGGCGCTTAGGTTGGCTCCTAGAGCGGACTTTACAACGTGGCTGAGTGGACAGTGTCGCAAGGCTGGCTGAAGAAGTTTGCGTGATCGCTTTCCATAGCCAGTCACCTTGATAACTCAGGTTGTGGTTAAAATCTCCCAAAATCATATATTGCTCGTCTGCTTTTTCGCGATCCAAAATCCATTGGTTTAATGCTTTCCCCTGAGACATAAGGACTTGGCAATCCTTGCTGTTTTTATATGCTCCGCTGCAACGCGCCTTTAGATGAACCGACAATATATGCAAGGGTGGTTTTTGTTTTGGTGTGACTATCATATAAGTGGCGAATCTAAGCTTACTGTTTTTACGATTGTCGAGCCTAATGTCAGATTGTCTCTCGACAGATAATCCTTTACGAATAGCAAACCCCGTGTATTGATTTATATTCTCAAACTGATGTCGTTTATTGTTCGTGTTGGCTCGCTGTGATAGGTAAATATCATAGTCTTTGCCTACCACAGCGCGAAGCGCCGCTATGTCGTTGACTTCTTGAAAGGCGAGAACGTCAGTATCTGTAGCTGCAAAATGGTTGGCTAGTGCGTCAAAGTCTGCTTGTGTTCGTTTTGACTCAATAAACTGTTTGGAAGGCGTTGTCGTTAACCATTCTATATTCCACGTCGTAAATGAAAGAGAAGATGCCGTAGCGCAGGGAGAGAGGAAACAGAATATCAGCGCAAGTGCCAAGTACTTCCAGTTAGAGTAAGCTTTAGCCATAACAAAAGAGTGCTATTGATTAAAGCGTTCAATTCTACATGAAATTTACACGGATTCAGTGATAAACACTTCAAACAAAGAGAAGAATTTCTCACTAGAGTGCGATCTCTGCCAATACGATTGATGTCTTGTTCATCAGGTACAAAGCTTTGTTGATCGATATCAAGACACACCTCTACCGATTTTCGTTAAATACACAACATATAGTATCTATCTGATTTTTATTGTCATTATATTGCGATTTTAGACCGGTTGTGGATTGGGTTAAGGAGGATAAGTGAAACCAGTTGTAATTAAACGTGATGGCTCAAAGGTGCCTTTTTGTCGTGGGCGTATCCAATCAGCCGTGGAGGCTGCTGCAGAGGTCAAAGGCAAAAATATCGCGGTTTATGCTCTTGAGGTAGCGCTTAACATAGAAGCTCAGCTTAAGGATCATCACCAGATCGATATATCTGATATCCAGACCCTAGTTGAAAATGAGTTGATGAAAGGCCCATTTCCGTCGCTCGCCCGTTCTTATATTGAGTATCGACATGATCGTGATATTGCCAGAGAAAAACAAAGTGGGTTAACGAGGGAAATCGAAGGATTAATTGCTCAAAGTGATCTTGATTTGATCAATGAGAATGCCAACAAAGATGGCAAAGTTATTCCGACTCAGCGAGACTTACTGGCAGGGATTATGGCTAAGCATTACGCAAAAACTCGAATTCTTCCTCGAGATATTGTGGCTGCTCATGACAAAGGCGATATCCATTATCACGACTTAGACTATGCGCCGTTTTTCCCCATGTTTAACTGTATGCTGATTGATTTAAAAGGCATGTTGACTCACGGCTTTAAAATGGGAAATGCTGAAATAGATACGCCTAAGTCGATCTCTACTGCTACAGCGGTGACGGCACAAATTATTGCTCAAGTGGCTAGCCATATATACGGTGGTACAACCGTCAATCGTATTGATGAAGTGCTTTCGCCTTACGTTATGGCAAGTTATGACAAGCATCTCGCGGTTGCCAAAGAGTGGAACATAGAAGATTCACAAAGTTTTGCTCGTAGTCGCAGTGAAAAAGAGTGTTTTGATGCTTTCCAGTCCTTGGAATACGAGGTGAATACCTTGCACACAGCTAACGGGCAAACGCCGTTTGTGACTTTTGGCTTTGGGCTGGGTACGTGCTGGGCTTCTTGTATGATTCAGCAAGCCATACTAAAAAATCGTTTAGCAGGGCTTGGAAAAAACCGTAAAACGGCAGTGTTTCCAAAACTTGTTTTTACTATAAAACAGGGGCTAAATCGTAGCCGTAACGATCCCAATTATCATATCAAGCAACTCGCATTAGAGTGTGCGTCAAAACGCATGTATCCGGATATTCTTAACTATGACCAAGTGGTAAAAGTGACAGGGTCATTTAAAACCCCAATGGGTTGCCGTAGTTTTCTTAACGATTACCAAGAAAACGGTGAGTTTATCTATGATGGGCGCAATAATTTGGGTGTAGTGAGCCTAAACCTTCCTCGAATTGCTTTGCAGTCAAATCAAGTTGAAGCCGAGTTTTATGCCTTACTTGATCAAAGACTTGTGCTTGCTCGCAGGGCATTAGAGACTCGAATTGATCGGCTAGAAAACGTTCAAGCTCGCGTTGCCCCCATTTTGTATATGGAAGGGGCTTGCGGAGTAAGGCTCAAAGCACAAGAACCAATAGCAAACATTTTTAAGCATGGGCGTGCCTCAATCTCTCTTGGTTACATTGGTCTTCATGAAGCCATTATCGCCTTGTATGGTAATGAGCCTCATATATATGACAACACTGACTTGCAAGCCAAAGCATTCAAAATAGTGCAACACCTTAAATGCGCAGTTAAGCAGTGGAGTGAGGAGTCTGGCTATGGCTACAGTTTGTATGCCACGCCAAGTGAAAACCTATGTCACCGATTTTGCGCTATCGATACCAAAGAATTTGGTGTGATTAAAGGTGTGACGGACAAAGGTTATTACACCAATAGCTTCCATCTGGATGTGGAAAAAAAAGTTAACCCTTACGATAAAATTGACTTTGAAATGGTTTACCCTCAGCTCTCAAGTGGCGGTTTTATTTGTTATGGCGAATTTCCTAATATGGAGTCCAATATAGAAGCCTTAGAAGATGTTTGGGATTACAGTTACTCACGTGTGCCTTACTATGGCACCAATACACCGATTGATGAATGCTATGAATGCGGTTATCGAGGGGAGTTTGATTGCACAAGTAAGGGATTTTGTTGTCCCAACTGCGGCAATCATGATTCGT
The DNA here is from genome assembly GCF_022347625.1 of Vibrio sp. Of14-4. Taxonomy (NCBI): domain Bacteria; kingdom Pseudomonadati; phylum Pseudomonadota; class Gammaproteobacteria; order Vibrionales; family Vibrionaceae; genus Vibrio; species Vibrio sp. Of14-4. The sequence goes on from NZ_JAKRGI010000012.1 coordinate 89,875, forward strand.
CGACAGTGTCTGTGACAAGGCGAGTATGTGGTTATTTAGGCAGTCCTGATGCTCGTCCCTTTAATACTGGTAAGCAGCAAGAAGTCATTCGCCGAGTGAAGCATTTATAAATAATGAATTATCATGCCTATTATCCAATCGATGTCGTTAACGGCGAGGGAACGCGCTGCACCTTATTTGTTTCCGGCTGTGAGCACCAATGTAAAGGATGTTATAACCAATCTACCTGGCGTGTTGACTCTGGTCATTTGTTTACAAAAGAGCTGGAAGACCAGATCATCGCGGACCTGAATGACACACGAATAAGGAGAAGGGGGCTGTCTTTATCGGGCGGTGATCCGCTGCATCCTGCAAATCTTTTCGCCATTAAGAAGCTTGTTCAAAGAGTAAAATTAGAATGCCCTGACAAAGATATTTGGTTATGGACGGGTTATACACTCAAGTCACTCTCTCCTGCACAACGCGCTATTGTTCAGCAAATCGATGTTCTTATTGACGGCAAATTTGAACAAGACAAAAAAGATCTCACCCTAAAATGGCGCGGCAGCTCAAACCAAATGATTTATTGGGTGAGGGATTTTGGTTAAGTGTTTTTAAAGGATTAAACAGATTCGTCGGAAAGTAGGCATAATGGTATACTATTATCATGAGGCCTATGAAAAAACTAAATTTAAGATATCGCTTAAAAGATCTGATTGCGTTTTAGAGCAACGATCTCGAGCTTTTTACGATAAATACTGATTGAGTGATCAGAGATAAATTTTTTGTACGGGAGTTTTCCGGTTAGGTGGGATTTGAGTCTGAACAGTAGAGAAACAGAGTAAAGTAACTGAACATCTTCATACTCTCCTTTTCGACAGTTTGTTAAGTAACGCATATTGCCAGCATGCATATATCCACGGAATTTTTCTAAAAATAGTTCTTTTACCTTAGAGCCAACCCAAGGTATGAAGCTAATACTCACACCGATAATACCAACTGCTAGTCCATTAGGTGGTAACATAGTCACAGAGTCAGCAGCGTTCACAACTCGGTAAATTGGTGTCTTTATTGTAGAAATCCACTCTTTGTCCCCAACTTTTGGTGAGCCAAATGTGTAGCATGCCGCTATACCAAAAGCGAATTTTAATCTTTTCGCTGCGATTGTTGCTAATGCACCGCCTAAACTATGCCCTGTAATGAATAATGGTTTATTTTTTGTTAATGAATTAAGAGTAGTACTAAGCTCTTTCTCCACTGATTTAAAAGCTTTATGAAACCCTTCATGTACGTTACCTGGGCTTTTACATTTAGTTATTGTAGCTTTGATATTTGTTTTGATATCGCGAAAGCTGGTGGATTCAGTTCCTCTAAACGCTAATACGTAGGAGTGAGGAGTTTCTACCAATATAGCTTGAGTTCCTATATCAGTACTGAAGGTTTGTATAAGGCGAGAGCCGTTTAGAGTATTTAACTCATTAACTAGCTGTTTTCTTTCTTCTTCATGATCCCAAAGCAAGCTCTCTATCGCGAATACGGCTGCAGACATATTTATGTTGCTTGAATCATCTATAAGTTTTTTTAATGCCGTATTTAAGCCAAGCTTCTGTACATTGCTGGGTAATGCTGGATTAAAACGTAAGTATGCGAGCTCTGAAAACGTAGCCATTAGCCAAGCGGTTCGATCGCTATATGCTTGGCGATAACTTGGCTGTGGCAAACTCAATAGGCAGGATTTGGGAGTCAAGCCGATATTAACGTCCTTTAATACAGTCATAACCAACACCTTAATATGCAACTGTGCTTTTATGGTGTGGCATTTAACCAGTCGTAAAAGAAACTTTCAAGTAACGATTTGAATTTGAGGGTAATTAGGGGAACACACTCCTCAATAGGTTGTATTGAATTTGAAGAGTGAGCGAACGTTTTGGTCACATGTCATTTCACGATGTAAATGACACAAACTTCTAAGTTTTTCTTACTTAAAAAGGCTAAACTTGCCTGTAATTTCCTTTAGATGCTCTGTCTCACCAAACATACAAATTCCAAAATACTCTAGATCTTGCTCTTTTTTATCTAACGTGGCCATAACTTGCTGTTCTGACGACCCTATGATCATGGTATCTGTAAAATCAGTAAATGGTATTTTTCGTTCTAAGAGCTCATTGCGAATTGTTCTGATTTTATTCGAGTTGTCAGCTTTAAGCACAATGAAAGGGTAGTGTGATATTGATGGGTGTATGCCTTCATCTTTATCTTGATATTGCAAGAAACAAAGCTTTTCAACATCACCAACTTGATTGACGAGTCCTGCAGACATGTGACCTAATGCATTAAATAACCGCCCAATTTCTACTTTTTTATTTAATACGGCCACAAATCTTTTTGAAGTCTCATCGGGAAGACTTGAATAATCTGACATATTATACCTTCGTGCTACTCTCATGGAGAGATTAAGGGTGTGATACTTTAGGTGATGAGTCTAAGTATATAAGTCAAAACACTCACCTAAAGCAATACTTAGCTGTCATAGCCCATACAATAATTTATTTTAAAATTGACATGTGATGATTAGCCATGAGCATCGAAATCATTATTCTATAACTAGCACCTATAATCAATAAAATTTTATATATCATATAGATAACACACTAGTCTTATTCGTGGAATACAAGACGTTATGAAAACATACAACTAAGTGATAGTCGAGGCTTAACCTGCTCTTTAAGTACTACAAATTAATATTGAGTTGACATTTTTCATCTCCTTTGTAACCAGACCATAATGTAACCTTTTCCTCCTTTGAAATTTATATCTCATCCTATATAAATTTTTTACCTCAGGTTGAAAGTAAGTTGACATAAATCCAGTATTATATCTGGCTTACCTATATTTATCTTCTAAATAAGTCATTGGCTTTATTATTTTTCGTTTACTTTTAAGCTATATATTTTGCTTCAAGGTATTACCTAGTTTGGTATTCGATATTAATAAATCACTATTAGTAATGCATGAGTTTTATAATACTTCATGTCATATACTTTCATAATTGATAGATCCACCATTTTCACCAAATGTAAATGTTACTCACGATCTATGCGATCGCGGGACTTGCTAACTTTCAATTTGAAATACAGCAACGGTGGCAAGGGTTTTTTGGTGCTATGATGGGTTCATGTAATGGGGTTTTCACTGGTTTGACGGGCTCCTCTGCTGTTCCCGGTGTTTTTTACCTTCAATCATCAGGCTTGTCCAAAGAGCAATTAGTTCAGGCGATGGGTATACTGTTTACTTTCTCATCTGCTGGCTTGAGTATTGGATTATATTTACAAGATAAGCTAACTATCACTTCAGGGGCTCTATCCCTAGTCGCTTTGATTCCAGCAGTCTCTGGTATGTACATAGGTGCAAAAGTAAGGAAACGCTTATCCATTCAGGTATTCCAAAAGGTGTTTTTTTGTCCTTATTGCTACTTGGTCTATTTATTGTTTTTAAAAATATTGTTTTATAGAGAGACATTATGAATGAAATCAGAAAGCTACTAGAGTCACTTGCTGCCAAAGGCATTGAAAACGATAGTCTAGTGACGGAAAAGAATAGGAAGTACCTTAACATCACCCATGATACTGGAGAGTTCCTTTCTGTTATGGTGAAATCTATCTCAGCAAAGAATATACTTGAATTAGGAACGTCAAACGGCTATTCAACAATTTGGCTTGCTCAAGCACTTAACGGATCAGGAAAAGTCACCACAATTGAATATGACCCTGTCAAAGTCAAGGAGGCAAAAGAAAATTTCAAAAGTGCGAAGCTGGATGATCGTATAAGTTTGGTTGAAGGAGAAGTAACTAAGGTTCTACCTAGCATTAGAAATCATTTTGATCTTGTTTTTCTGGATACAGACAGAAGTATCTATATGTGTATTTTACAAGATATACTAAGACTAACGAAGCCTGGTGGAATGATTATCTGTGATAACGCATCTTCCCACTACGATGAGTTAAAGGATCTAATAGACTTTTTTAATCAGCAGCATGGCTATACGACATGCCATATCCCCGTTGGTAAAGGAGAGTTTGTAATTCACAAAGAAAAGACCAACCCGTAATTTATTTTAAAGCAAATCTCCGTAAGTTAATGGATTACATAAAATAGAACATTTTGGTTAAACGGCTTGTAATGCTTTTGGTATGGAATATTTTGTCTCGGATAGTAATACTGATTATCTAGTATGTGTAAGTTGGTATGCAGTTGAATTTAAAGGACTAATTAATCTGGATGCCATCAAAAGTTAAAATGGACACACACTAAATCTACATAGTGTGCTGAACTAAACCCCAAGGCCTCGCAACATGTGAGGCCTTTTTACTTAGAACAGTATTTACAAGGACACACACCTCAATAGAGTTTCCCTTGTAAACATGCCGGATTTTCTGAATCAGTTGACGTTACACCTTCTTGCTACTTTGCAATCAAACCATAAGGTAAGGTTGGAAAGAGGTGAGGGCTCTGCTGTATATTTACTGAGCTATTGGTCCCCTGCCAATTTAAAAGGATCGCTGAAAGAACGTTACGATGCTCTCCTATACTAATATCTGCGCTTCCGGTGGTACTGAGTATCATATTATGTTTGGGGTCGATGCTGTTTAAAATATGGCGCTGTGTTTTAATCAGTGCAGGGTCGTCATTTAGACCTGCTAATAAAAACACTATACCTGATTCTGCAATCACATCTTCTTTTGTTCTCGCAATAATGGTGTCTATGTTGCTGCGAAAATAGTCATAAACCCACTGATAGTCTTTCTCGTTAATAGAATGCTGATAATAGCCAGATGCAGCGATAATAATATGCGTCAGGCCATAAATTTTATTGGCGTATTGTTGATCCGTTAGCTGAGCATCAAGATGATCAGGGTAAGTCTTCTTAAAAGCTGAGATATACTCATCAACGATATCTTGGACACCCAGCTGTTTAAGCCAATAAACCTGATTAGACAGTTGGGCGGCCCATGCTTTGATCATATCTGGGTCTGTCGCATAGTTTTTGAAATCATACTGGTTGAGTAGCGCACGTAATCTGTCATCTTGAATATGTTTGAGTCCTAACTCATCCGCGCGCGCCATTGAGCCAATAAGATTAACAGCAAGCTCTATATATTCTGGGTATTGTTGGAGTGTTTTTTTTCTTAATGATTCTTTTATTGGATCGGAGTTTTGGTAGCGTTTATCGATATTCTTAGAAGCTTGATCAATTAGAGAGGGGCTATATAACTCATTGGCGATTCGGTTTAGGTTACTGGCTACACGAGCAGTATCAACCCAAATTCCCGTCTGATAACTGCTATCGCCTGTCTGACGATACATGCGAATAGCGTAATGGCCAAGTTTAAATGGAGGCAGAGAAAGCAAGTGTTGTTGATACGTAGTTTTAATCTGCTCTGAACCAGCAATCAAGTCTTGTGTAGATGGTGGTGTTGCGGCGTGACTGCAAAGACTAATAGCAGACGTGAGAACGAGAATGCTCCAATGCTTTTTCATAATTTTTCCAAACTTACGTTAGTCGGACATATATACCATAATTCGGTCAGATTTTTTGTTATCAAAATGTGCAGACTATGTGAGGGCTGCACATTTTGAAATATACTTCTCGATTCACGTGAGATTTTTGTATTTTTTATATGACGAATGGACAGGTAAGATGTAAAGCATCTGATGAAGACTCTACAAACTGAATAGCCTCTGGCTCTGACGTATATAGATTGAATGCTTGAGTATGACCTTCGATTGAGTCAATCGTTTCCAGAGCAATTAGCTTTCTACTTCCTTGAGTAGCGATCGCTTGTACTTTCATATAGGTTTTGGGTGACACAATAACTTCAGCCTCTCTAGGTGTGACCGCGATAGCTGGAACAGAATACCCATTAGCGGTTAAATCAATTTCTAGTAAGGTACTGCTGTGACCAATTGTTGTTTCTGTATCTTCAGCAAATCCCATCGCTACCTCAGGTAAAACGGATGTAGACATAAAGCCCAGGTCATAGACGAGATCGCCCACGTTTAACTGGTCAATCAGACCTGTTTTTGTCAAAGTTCCGCGATACACTTTTCCTTGAAAACGCGGCATTTTTCTTAGCCCGGTTTCTACTTCTTTTACTTTCGATGCTACTATTTTATCGAACCGTTTTCCGTTTATATAAGCATCACCATGTTTGTTGTTGATAAGTATTTTCTCGCAAAATTTTATTTTTATGCGTAATTCTCTAATTTTATTAAACGCTATTGATTAAATTCAAAATAAATCATCAATCATATACTCCTTAAAACATTATTAACCTTTTGTTAATGATGTTTACTTTTAACTAAAAATCAAAACACTATTAATTTAGCTAATAATAAGGTATTCATATTTCTCATAGCGTGGCCCACTAAAATAATCAGAAGGAATATCCAATCAGACTACGGTCGTTTTGGCTTCTATGATGCATTCATAAAATGAAATCCCAAGTAACCATTTAAAATCAATTATTTATGTTGATTAAAGTTTTGTTTTCAATCGATGGTAATTAATAAGAAATAAAATATTACACTTTTATTTCAAAGCAAAAAATAAAATAGTTATGAATGAAAAATTATCATATATGTTGTAATTGCATGAAAATAGTAGATTTTTTTATTTTATAAAGTCGATGAGCTTGTATTTATTATGATTATGTTTTTTTGTGCATATAATAAAACTCATAAATATGCTGTATATTTCCATGACTTTAAGAAGTGAGTTAAAAATACTGAGATAATATTTGTCAGTAGAGGAAGCCTATGGAAAACATGAAACGTTACTGCATATTTTCTGTTGTTGCAGAATCTGAGAGCATGACTGCTGCATCAAAGCGCCTAGGGATGTCACCATCAGCGATTAGTCAGAATATATCTATATTAGAGGAATCTTTAGGTGTGACATTAATTTACCGTTCGACTCGTGGTTTTTCTTTGAGTGAGGCAGGCAGGGTGTTGGTCAGTGAATACCAAAAAATGCATGATCATTTTTGCCAATTCAAACAGACGATTACCGATTGCAAGGAGCACATGTCTGGGAGCATTAAAATCACTGCCAGTAACGGCATGGCTCAGGCTGTTCTTGCACGAGCGCTTGAGGACTTTACGCCAAAATACCCGCAACTGAGTTTTCATATTATTGCTGATGATGAGTTAAGAAATACCATCAATGATGGTATCGATATTGCCATCAGAGTTGGAAAGCTGAAAGACAGTAACTTAGTGTATCGACCCGTTGGTCAGCTGGAAACCGTATTAGTCGCTTCCCCCAAATATTTAGAGCAACACGGAATACCAAGTAATATAGAAGATTTAGTGGAGCATTGTTGGCTTACGGGTACAGCGTGTGCGATGGAAAGCAGAATTAATGAGATGCTGAAAGATTCTAAACCTCTAAAATTCAACACTAAAATTGAAAGCAATAATATTATGGTGTGCCGTTCCTTTGCGATTGCTCATCAGGGAGTCACCATTTTACCACGATGTTTTGTTAATGATGCATTGAAATCTGGTCAGCTTGTTACGCTTTTAGAAGATATCCTTTGGCCTTCTGTTGAAGTGCAGATTCTTACTGCCAGTAGGGTATTACCCAAAAAAGTGAGGATTGTCATCGATCACTTAAAATCTCACTTTGAGCTTAAAGGTCAATCAATTAAGTCATTACAATCGTCTTGATATAACAATGTTTACTTACTGCAACAAAAAAGCGCTTCACGAGTGAAGCGCTTTATATAGACGGCAGTTAACTATTTTGAAGTTTGGAACTCAGCGACTGCTTGGTCCATATCTCCAGCTTGATTGGATACTTTGTCAACTTCTTCAAGACAATTCTGAGCAGATTGCATATTACCCTCTGAGATTGTATTTAGCTCAGTAATGCTGTCGCTTACTTGATTCATAACACTGCCTTGCTCTTCAATTGCAGAAGCGATACGCTCTGAGTTGGCTTGGATGTTGGTCATATCCGTTATGATTTGACCGAGACTGTCGTCCAATGTTTCAGAGGCCGTTAAGGTTTGCTGACCTTGTTCGTTACATTGGTCTATGTTGGTGACAACTGTCGCCATTTGAGTCTGGATATCGGTCACGACTTTGGTGATTTCCTCGGTCGATTGATGCGTTCGACTCGCCAAAGCTCGTACTTCATCTGCCACAACAGCAAACCCGCGACCTTGCTCACCTGCACGAGCAGCTTCGATAGCCGCGTTTAAGGCGAGTAGGTTGGTTTGTTCAGCAATGCCTTGGATAATATTTACTGCATCACCAATCTTGTCTACATGGTCATTAAGTGAGCTGATGGAGCCTTGGCTGTCAGAGAGGATTTGTGACAGCTCACCAATATTTTTTACGGTTTCTTCAACCACCGAACGACCACTTTGTGCATTGATTGTCGCTTGCTGAACGCCTTCTACCGCCACCGCTGTACTTTCAGAAATTTCGTTGATAGTCGAAACCATCTCCTGAACAGATGTAGCCATTGTTGAGGTGTGATCCGCTTGTATGTGGAACTGTTCAATCACACCTTGTAGTTCATCGTGCATACTTTGTGTGCTACTAGAAAGTTCTGATGACTTAGCCTGTGTACCTGATATCAGATCTTCTAACTTATCTAATAGGCGATTGAAGTAAGTACCAATAGAAACTAGCTCGTTGTTGCCTTTGAGCTGGGAACGAAGGGATACATTATTTGATTGAGCAATCTCTTGTATTATACCAAGCAAGGCTGAAACTTGTTGGTTGATTGAGCGAGATATCTGCCAAATAAACACCAAAATGAATATCATCACCGCGAGGCTTACGCCTTGTTTGATGGCGTCTAGGCTTTTTCGAGTAGTCTCACTTTGCTCGGCTAATGCCGCAGCGAATGTTTTAAATTGCTTTTCAACGTTGTGCGATAAGCCCCTAGTTTCGCCTAAAAGCCCTTCGTTATACTTGAGGCCAATAACTTTCATCTGCGCGACTACGTCTTTAGCTGCCGAGAGTACTTGGCTTGAGTTGTAAGGTAACAGGCTTTCTTTTAGTTCACCTTTTGCTACGCCCGAGTCAAATTCTGCAAGGCTTACAAGCTGATCACTCGACAGTGACGACTTGATATTAGACAGTGCAGAATTGTACTTACCACGCAATTTTTCTTCGGATTTTAATCCCAATGTGGCATAACCATTGACCAAGTTAGTAAATCCCGTTTGATATTTGAGTATACCATCGCGAACTGAAGCGCTGGAGGGCAGGTCATTGTCGTCTAATACGGGTGATAATTCAGACTCCAAGCCGAGGAAAATATCCATGTTCTTATCAAACTTACCGAGATACTTCATATCCTTTCGTAAGAGGAAGTCTTTTTCGTTACGTCTTAAGTTAAGGAGGCGAATTTCGAGCTTCGCGACAAGTAAGGTCGCTTGATTAAGCTGCTCAGAAGTTTGAGCAAAATGTGAGGTCGTCAAGAGCAATGAGGCAACTCCTACAACGGCGACTGCACCTAATGAATATAGTTTATTCTTAATATTCATGTGACTACCTAAGTTATTGGTTTGATCGGCTGATTAGCAACTCTTTGAAGAATAGTTGTTAATTATAGATATATCAATTATGCACTCTTAGGATATGCCATATCGGAATGCTTTTTTGTAAGGCTATGATATATCGTCTTTTTAGACTTGGTATAAGTGACGAAAATAGAGGTTTAGTCTAGGTAGGGAGCAATGAGAGGGAGCTTAGTTTGGCAAGAGAGCAGTTAAGAGCTGCTCTCTATAAATAGATTAACGATCCCAGTAAGTTTCTTCTAGACTGTCTTCCCTTTCAGGCAAAGCTCTTGATAAACGAGGGGAATGCTGGGTTAATACTTCATAGCTTACACGGTTTGCATACTTGCAAATCTGCGATAGAGAAGAATAAGTCAGGTAGGGATGATCGTGTTTAGATGAATTAGGTACATTCATGTGGTGATGACTATTGGCCGCCATATCATGCAAAAGTGCCGACAGTGCCGCATCTCCTGCGCCGTTGGTATTTTTTATCTCAAGCGGGCCGCCTAAGTATGGACCGATATGAGAGTATACTTTGATAGGTGTAGTGCAATCGTCTTTGCGCATAGCGCGGCTAAATTCATATTTATTAAATTCAGCAATATTGCCAGGAAGTAATGGAAGCTCTGTTGTTCGTTTAACCGAATCTTCCGTGTAACCTGCCATGTATAAACCTACAGGACCTGCGGTACATAGCACAAGATCAACCCATTCAAGAGCTTTGTCGGCAGCCAGAAGAGGGTCTTTCTCACCAGTAAGTGCTTCTCCTTCCTCTTCATTCATCGCAACAATCGAAATATTTTCTTTGATGTAGTCTTGCCACCATTCTGCATTACCCTCAATGACCCATTTTGTCCCTAAAGTTAAAACCACCGGGACATTTTTAGACTTCGCAATTTCTATCGCTCTGGCTACGGCTTTAGGCATTGGATCTTCGGGTTTACCGCGCATCAAATAGGACGAAACGATAAGTGCGGAGGCTTTATCGAATACATCTTCAGGAATACTATCCGGACGGAGCTTATTCATATGCCCTTCGTTTATCGCAAAGGTTCGCTCACCATCTTTAGAGATTAGGGTGTAACAACGCCCGATAGCACCTTCCACCATTTGCAAATGATTGAGGTTCATTCTTGATGATGTTCTACATAAATAGCGATAAGCAAACGAGCCAACTTCGATATTCTTAGACATAACACCGAGTAAGACAGATTTACTATCCGCAAGCACAGAGTAATTATGTAATGTATTACCGATAGTGTCTCCGGGGTATTGATGTGTGATCAGCTCTCGATTAACCAGCTCAGCATACAATTCGTCTGCCGTACTCTCTTCAACGACTAAAGAATGACCTTTACTCAAATCATATTTTGCCAAGAAGTCGTCATCAACTCTTGCTTCAATATCAACGATTGTCTGACCAACACCGACAATGATCGGTCTAAAAAGCTTGGGTGTCTGCTTCATTTGGTTGACAAGTGGATCTCTTGCGTGAGTAGGGAAGTAGTGCTTCGATTTACGTTGTCCAGGAAATTTCATCTTTTGAACAGGGTTAGAAATTTTCGCGCATCATATCACATTATAATAGGATTGCTTCCATTTTATTTACAGGAAATAGGGCCAATTTCTCATACACTGGCCCTTTCTACTATTTGGTTACAACCGCTGTAGAATATGCTTTCGTCCCCCAGAGTGGAACCGTTGATAAACTATGTTTGAAGCTACCTTCTGTTTCTTTTGTTGTATAGGATAAATAGAGTAAAGTTTGATTTTCTGCATCATAAATTCGTCTAACTTTCATAGACTTAAAGAAGATACTTTTTGACTTTCTAAACACGACTTCGCCCGACTTACTCTTATCTATTTTAGCGATCATTTCTGGTGTTATATCTCCAGTTTGACGACATGAAATAGAGCTATCACTTGGATCAGCTAAGCTAAAGTCGGCTTCCACCGAGGCGATATGGCAGGTTACGCCGGTTACCACATCATCTTTTAAATTTTCGATTTTGATATCTTTTAACGTAAACAAACCCAAAGACACATCGCCAACCTCGTTGTTATCGCAAGCAGTGAGTCCAAGAGAGAGCATAGTTACCGCGGCTATTTTCCTTAACATGATTTTATCTGTCACTTTTTCATTTGGTTAGGCAAATTAAAACAGGTTGAACCCAAATATTCTAGATGGAACTTGAGTGGATGGTTAAAAATACTTGTGACGTCATGTCGTTGTCTATAAGCTTGCTCCATGTTTTCCCATAAGGCTTGAAATATGGACCAAAGTCCAAATGAACTTCTTGAAATCAAAAATCATTGGTTCAGCCAGCAAGTAGAAGTCGATTTTCCTACCCAAGAGAGCCTGTTGGGACGAGAGCTGTATTTATCTGCGGCTCATTCTCGTTCTTGTAGTCAAATAAAAACGTTGCCGACTGCAAATGCAGAATTTGCTGAGGACGACATTTATAAAGTGGATTTTCACCGATTAACTGTCATGTTTTCGTTATTACAAGCTAAGCGCTGGAATAGCGAACAAGATCAAGCCTTGGTGATTGAATTTTTGAGCCAGATAATCTTTTCTGAACCTTGTGACTTATATGTCGGCTTCCATCAAGGTGAGCCTTCGGCAGCAGCGGTTGTAACAATAAAAGACGATTCTATCTTGATATCTGATATTGTTACAAACTCCGACGATTCAACGGCTTTTCTCTCCACTTTGCTAAACCACTCTGCGGTCGCAGCTCATAAGTACGCCCATATCTTTGTTGAATCAAATTAACCGCCAGCGCTGCATTAATCAAAGTCTTTCAGCAAGGTAGGCTTGATAATCTGGAATTTCTATACTGACCTCAGATTCGATCAAATCTGAAGCAACAAGAAAATTTGCAGTAGCTCGGTTGGCCGCAACCGGGATATTCCAAACACTTGCTATTCTTAATAGTGCTTTGACGTCGGGATCATGCGGAACGGCATTAAGTGGATCCCAAAAAAAGATCAGTATATCTATCTTACCTTCAGAAATAAGTGCTCCTAGTTGCTGATCGCCTCCCATAGGACCAGAAATCATACTTGTTATCTTGAGGCCCGTTTCTCTATTCAGAATTGTTCCCGTTGTGCCTGTGGCATACAAAGTGTGACTTTGTAGCTTTGTCTTATGTTCCAAGACCCATCGCAGTAGCTCTGGTTTGTAGTTATCATGAGCGACAAGAGCGATATGTTTGCTTTTTGACATCGTACGTTTGGTTTTTTTCATCGGTTTTGTCCTAGTTATTAACATGAAAGGTAGGGCGATACTCTGACGGTGACAAAGATTGAGATATCACATTTGGATTAAGCTTTTCGGGCGTTAGCGGTTCAATAACAGGAGTTTGCTTGGATTGATAGGGTAATCCGCGAAGATAATTGACTGCCTGTTGAACCGACATCCGCCCTTGCTGCACCATTTTGTCCGTGGGAGCGAACTCGACTCGATTACGAAGTAAACCGCGATAAACCCCATGGCTTAAGTAAGTAGCGATAAGACCAATTTCACCAGACTTATTTGCAATTCGTAATTCACTGATCGCAGCTTCAATCGCAACTGCGCTTCCTACGATATAGTCTATGTCATCTCGCTCGATGATTTGCTGGACTAAGTTACGTTGTAACTCCTTGTCGTTGTCAGCCCAGTAGGATTGAATAATGTGAATATCACTATCTTGAACCGCATTAATGAAACCCTGGAGTACGGGAGCAGTGCCTCCGCTTGCCTTCGGGCCTAGTAATAGTGCGACATTAGCTTGTCCTGAGCTCTTGGGATGTTTATCTTTGAGGTACTGTCCCACATAATAGCCCATCCAATACCAATCGACGCCTACTTGGCCTTTAAGCTGGTGAGATTTTGGGTCGAGAGTCAGTGCGTTAACACTGGCGAAAACAGGTGTGTTGCCTACTAGCTGATGTATTTTGTTCAAATAAAGATCGGGACTTACCGTACCTAAAATAATGGCGTCTGCATTCCATTCATGGCATTTTTCTAGCTGAGCTTGTTGTTTTTGTTTGTTAGGGTATCCTCCAGCCTCGAAAACTTTGAGGGCGATGCTTAATCGTGCCGCCTCATCAACCATGCCATAATTTACGGATAACCAATACGAGTCTTTCAGGTGTGGATATAGAGCGCATAGCTTTAACGGCTTTGTCGATGCAGCTACATTTCCTGTCAAAAAGCAGCTGACTAGAAACATGGCTATCGAAGAATGTTTAAGGTTTAAGGCTGAAAGCATGAGGTACACCGTTGCGAATAAGTCCATAAACATTGCAGAATATAACCTATTGTCAACACCCACAGAAGAGTAACTGCGAAATGTTATTAGAAAAGGCCAGTATTGGTCGAAAATTACTGTTTGCGTTTGTCGCGATGGCAACCTTAGTGATGATCTCTTCAGCGATTGGGGTAGTTGGCTTTTCGTCAGTTGCCAGAACAGAGCGACAAGTGGTTAACTTAGCCATTCCCTCCATGATAGAGGCCAGACAAGTCTCTGAGCTCAGCGCTCGCATTATATCTTCTATTCAAACGCTCTCGAGTGCAAAGACGGAAGCAGAGCGACAGCAATCTGGAAAAGTTCTATTTTCTCAGTTAGAAAAGTTACTCTCACATATTAAACAACTCGGATCGGATTCATTTGATTCTAACTTGTTAACCCAATTAGAAGATGAGTTGCAAACCGTGATTAATACATTGGCTGAGCTTGGACTTGTGGTCGAGAAAAAGCTGTTTCTCGAGAAACAGTTATCTAGTATTACAGGGTCACTTCGACAACAAGCGTCTGAGCTAGAGGTGCTGACAGGGACGCAAGTAGCAAATACCAGCACAAACGCTGTAGCGAATGTTACCCAAATATATAATCTGTTGGATAACAAAAATACAGATAAAGTCTATCAAGCACTAGATACTTTGGTCGAAGTTGACCTAGATCGCGCTGAGCGTTTACATGAGCTGCATTTACTGGCCTTTAAATTACTCAACCACATTGAAGAAACAAGAACCACTTCTAACATCGATCGAATAAACAGCATTAAAGAAGCGTTTAAAACCAACCTTGAGATCATGAAACGTCGTATACAAACGATTGAAGATCCCACTCGTTCTATCCAAATGAAGCAGCTTTTAACAGAGTTAGACCATGGAAGTGTCGTGTTTGATTTGTTGGTTGAGCGCTACCAAAGCGAATATACAGCTCAAATGCTATTGCGTAACACCTTAGTTCAATTAACAGATCTAAATGCAACTGTTGCTAAACTGATTGACGAATCTAACATGGCCACGACCGATGCAGTCACAACATTACACACAACGCTTCAATATTCACAGTTTAGTTTGGCTTTCATTACCCTAATGGGGATGGTGATCGTTGCTGTGATTCTTTGGCAACTTGTTTATGTTTCAGTGGTAAAGCGTTTAGCCGAGTACTCAACGGCATTGTTGTCTGTTGCCAATGGTCAGTTAAACATAGATATTAACGTAGAAGGTAACGACGAACTCGCTGATATGGGAAAAGCCATAGTCAATGCGAGAGATACTGCTAAGTCACTTAAATTGGTCGCAGAAAGTGAAGCACAAGCCAAGCGAGAATTGGAGAAGCACAAAGGGCATCTCGAGGAACTTGTCGCCGAGAGAACACGTCAACTTGAAGAGAGCAATGAAAAGCTTAACCAAGAAGTGATCAACCATGAACTCGCAAGAGCGACCGCAGAGAAAGCTAATCGTGCAAAATCAACCTTTCTTGCCACCATGAGCCACGAAATTCGAACTCCCTTGAATGGTGTATTAGGAACCGCTCGGCTGCTCAAAGATACAGGGCTTAACTCTAAACAAAATCACTTTATCGATGTAATTAATCGTAGTGGTTCAACCTTATTAGCAATCTTAAATGATGTGTTAGATTACTCAAAAATCGAAGCTGGCTTTTTAGAAATAAGGCCGGTAGATTTTGGAATTTATGAGACAGTTCGAGAGGTTAAGCAGTTACTCGATAGTAAGGCGAAAGAAAAACGTATTGAAATTCGCGTTTCTATTGACAGTAGGGTTTCGCCATATTTGCTTGGCGATGTGACCCGTATAAGCCAAGTACTAACGAACTTAGTCGGCAACGCGGTCAAATTCACCGACGCTGGACATGTCACTATTAGTGTCTCACCGGATCCATTTCAACCAGAGAATACACACTTTGTCGTGTCGGATACCGGAATAGGTATTGAAGAAAATGAGCAGGAGAACCTGTTTGATGCCTTTACACAAGCATCGGGAGGTATTCAGAGTATGGGAGGAACTGGGCTGGGATTGGCTATCAGTAAGCGGATTGTTCAGGCAATGGGTGGTGAGCTACGACTAGAGTCTAAAATAGGTTCGGGCAGTCGGTTTAGTTTCAGCCTTTGCCTACCAGAGGGAAGCCAACATTCTTCCAAGTATCGGCCTTCTGAGACGGTTCAACTAGCACGAGTACTGCTTATTGAAGATAACCCTGTCAACAGTATGGTTGCAGAGGGCTTTTTGGAAAGTTTAGGTCATACGGTTGATACCGCCCATGATGGAGAATCGGCGAAGAGACTGTATGGTAAGAACCATTACGACATTGCATTGATTGATATTAACCTTCCCGATTGTAATGGAATGGACCTTCTCACCACGTTAAAACGTATTAAAAGTGACAGCGTAGCGAAGATGATTGCAGTTTCGGCACATGTGTATAACGAAGAAGTGCAAACCTATCTGAGTGCTGGCTTTGATGGCTTTTTACCCAAGCCTCTTGATAAAGACGCATTATCCGACATGCTGCAAAAAAGCTTGACCGAGTCAGGCTCAAATCAACCAGCTTTTGACCCGCCTGAACAAAATCAAGACGATGAAACTCATATTGTTAATGCCAAAACAATCGAGCAAGATATATCGATTTTAGGGCAATCCAAAATGAAAGAAATTATCGACATATTTGATGAGATGGCGAAAGATATATTGCAGCTTATGCAGGAAGCGGAAAATAATCGGGACCCAAACCAACTGAAGGCGCTAGCACACAAGTTGAAAGGTTCTTCAGGAAGCTTAGGCTTGCTCGCTTTATATGATATGTGTTTAGATCTTGAAAAGGCGGATCATCCCATTGTCGCATATCAAAAAATCAAGTCACAACTGCCGAGCTTGATTCAACAGTCTAGTGACTCATTACATCGATTGGTCACTCGATAAGCGTTTGTCAGTCTCGACTGGGAAGTGTTTCCCCATTTCACCCCTAATAGTTGGAGACTTGAACTTATTA
Organism: Vibrio sp. Of14-4; assembly: GCF_022347625.1. Taxonomy (NCBI): domain Bacteria; kingdom Pseudomonadati; phylum Pseudomonadota; class Gammaproteobacteria; order Vibrionales; family Vibrionaceae; genus Vibrio; species Vibrio sp. Of14-4. The sequence continues at coordinate 106,721 of NZ_JAKRGI010000012.1, forward strand.
TTCGTGATAGGCGATCAGAAGGAGGGGTTTATGACGTGCTTAGGTTAATTTAGCGTCGGAAAACAGATTAATAAGTTCTTTTGCTGAATCTATAAGAGCGTTGTGTGAATTTATTCCATCAACTTTTATATTTTCAGAATCTTTAAATTTATTAACATCATCATTAGCTAGAAAATACTTATAGTCAACAGTTAATTCGTCTCCTATATTTATGTCAGTTTTAGCAAAACATAACCCACAATGATAAAGCATTGTAGGGTCGACTGAATGGTTAATTCTTTCTTCAGGCCCTATTTTATCTCCAGTTAAAAATACTTCACCAATCCATCTTACAGCAGACCATGTAATGACATCATTACCTTGTCTTTGTTTTTCTTGGTATTCTTCTTCAGTAAGAATATCAGCTTGATATGAGAGGATTGCAAGTAGTTGGCCTTTAGTAGCACTTTCGGCAGCAAACAAACCCAATCCTTGTATAGTTGAGTTCTTCACTTCAGTTTCAATCATTAACATTTTAACTCTCTCCATAGAAAAATTAATAAATATATTTTTATAGAATGAAGTTTATGCTGAATAATATTACACTGCTATCTAAAAAAATAGCTATTCTATCAAATAATTAGATTATATTCAGATTGATTTATTTAATTAAATTAAAAGCAGCAAATGCTGCTTTTATCAATATTATGCAATCGCGCTTGTTAGTATTTGGCGACTGGCTTCGAGGGTGATCGTTTTATTCTCACCTAGAGCTTTCAAACCATGGAGCTCTAACTGAGAGACTACAGCATCAATCGCTTTCTGCTTGTTATCACCATGCTCGGTTAATTGAGTGGATACCTGCATCGTTTGGTAAAAGCTTTCGATCGCATTGATGGTTCTTTCGGCTAAATCGTCTGATTTAGTTAGGCCAAAAACGTTAACACCCATTTGCTCCAGTTTTGCACGTTTATGCGCAAGCTGATTTCTAAGTAGGGAAGGCTGTACTATTGCGAGTGAACGAGCATGATCGACGCCCCACAGCGCTGTAAGTTCGTGGCCTATCATGTGAGTTGCCCAATCTTGAGGAACGCCAGTTCCAATTAGACCATTAAGTGCTTGGTTTGCTGTCCACATGAGATTTTCACGCCAAGCATCGCTATTACGTTGTTCAAAGCTTTCACCAAGCGTTTTTAACGTGCGCAATAGGGTTTCAGCATAACCATCTTGAACCATGGCACCATGGCTTGTGGTTAAATACTGTTCGCATACATGCACCCAAGCATCAACAATACCATTAATCAGTTGCTTCTCAGGTAGTGTTTTCATTACATCAGGATCCATTACAGCAAATTTAGGCTGAACATGTGGACTACCAAAAGACAACTTATCTTGGGTTGCAGCTTTAGTAATTACCGCACCTGCATTGGATTCAGAACCTGTTGCAGGGAGTGTAAGCACTGCGCCAAGAGGAGTGGCGTCTGATACTTGGTAGTCACCTGTCAATATATCCCAACCATCACCTTGGTATTTTGCTGCGGCTGCAACATATTTTGAACCATCAATAACAGAGCCACCGCCAACAGCGAGAATAAAGTCGATGTTCTGTTGTTTGACTATGTCTACCGCCTTATCCAGCGTTTCTTTGGTTGGGTTCGCCTCAACGCCTGAAAACTCAACCCATTGGTGGTCTTTAAGTGAGTTGACGACCTGGTCATAAACACCGTTTTTCTTAATTGAGCCACCGCCATAAATAACCAAAACTTTATCGCTTGGTGAGATGGATGACTGTATTGAGCTTATTTGGCCTTGTCCAAAGAAAATTTGGGTAGTATTAACATAACTAAAACGCATTGCCATTCCTTTGTTATCTGTAGTTAGAGGCCCGAATTTTATCGGGACTGAACGTTGATGTTGACCTTTACAAACTGCACGGTCAATCCAGCATATTAAGAATATATGGGGATAACATCAGCAAAATACCAGTGGCTTAACACGACATGTTTTCGCCGCAAATTTACTACTGAGAAATTGCACTTCAGACAGAAAAACTTGCGAGCGATTTTATAGATATTACATTTTTAATCTTGAGCGGCCCTGTTCTTTTCTAAAGTTATTTCACGATGAAATTTAAGTTGGCTTAAAAACAATAAAGTCAGCAAACAGAAAATAAAACAATAACTTAAAGGAAAACAAGAATGTACCTAACAACGTCAAGGACTCATCGACGCCTCTTTCAGCTGAGTTTACTCAGCGCTTCCTGTCTGACTGTATTTCAAAGTTATGCTGCGATTGATTGCACACCTTTATCCGATTGGGATAATCAAACAGTCTATACTGGAGGGCAGAAAGTCCGGCACTTAGATTATGCTTATCAAGCAAATTATTGGACGCAAGGTGATGCACCTGATGCTAACTCTGGCCAGTGGTCTCAATGGAAAGAGTTGGGTGCATGTTTGGCTGATACAAACCAACCACCGAGTGTTGATTTGACCTCTCCTAAGACCTCAGATTCAATCCAAGTCGACCAAACTGTTGTGATAGCTGCTACTGCGAATGATTCCGATGGCTCTATAGAGAAAGTGGTTTTCTCTGTTGACGGTCAACCTATCGGTGAAGATAAAACCTACCCGTATTCGATTAATTGGCTAGCAGTTGCAGGTAACCACAATATTACCGCGATAGCTCATGACAATCGTGGTGCACAAAGTATTGTTAGTAGCGTTGATATAAAAGTGTCCACAACCCAGCCAGGTAATGAACCTCCAACCGTGGATCTTATGTTATCAGCTAACAGTGTTGCTCTTGGCGATACCGTTACTTTTACATCAAACGCAGTAGATAAAGATGGTCGTATTGAAAAGGTGGAATTTTATGTTGCGGGAGAACTCGTTGGCACTGCAACAATGGCACCGTATTTACTGGATTACCAGACTTCCAGCAAAGGGGTACTGCCTGTTATTGCTATAGCAGTTGACGATAAGGGGGCTTCCTCAAGTTCATCAGCTGTGCTGCTTGAAGTGAGTGAAGCCCCTAGTGTTGCTTCATGCCGTCCAGATGGTTTGTATCAAACTGAAGGTGTGAGTGTACCTTATTGTTCCATCTATGACGAAAACGGACGTGAAAAAATGGGGGCTGACCATCCTCGAAGAGTGATAGGTTATTTCACTAGCTGGCGCTCTGAAGATGATGAACAAACCTCATATTTAGTAAAAGACATTCCTTGGCAGCATCTGACACATATTAACTATGCGTTTGTCAGCATTGGCTCTGATGGCAAAATGAACATAGGTGATGTGAACGATCCCGATAACCCAGCAGTGGGTAAAACTTGGTCTGATGTTGATATTGATCCCTCTCTTGGTTTTAAGGGCCATTTTGGTGCTCTTGCGACATATAAGCAGAGACATAACGTAAAAACCTTGATTTCCGTTGGTGGTTGGGCCGAAACAGGTGGTCACTTTGATAAAAATGGTAACCGAGTAGCGGATGGTGGCTTTTATACTATGACTACTAACGCTGATGGCTCGATAAACCATGCGGGTATTGAAACGTTTGCAACATCTGCGGTTGAAATGATGCGCAAATATAAGTTTGATGGTTTGGATATCGACTATGAATATCCGACATCGATGGCAGGTGCAGGAAATCCAGATGATAAAGACTTTATGGAGCCAAGACGTCGCTATTTATGGGCTTCATACCAAGAGTTAATGAAAGTACTGCGCAATAAACTGGATAAGGCATCAGCACAAGATGGTATTCATTACATGCTTACTATTGCCGCGCCTTCTTCTGGGTACTTGCTGCGGGGAATGGAGTCTTTTGATGTAACTAAGTATTTGGATTACGTCAACATCATGACTTATGACCTACACGGTGCGTGGAACGATCACGTTGGGCATAACGCAGCACTTTATGATACGGGTAAAGATTCTGAACTTATACAATGGAACGTCTACAAAACCGCAGCGTATGGTGGTATCGGTTATCTAAATACAGACTGGGCCTATCACTATTTCAGAGGTTCAATGCCAGCAGGTCGTATCAATATTGGTGTCCCATATTATACAAGAGGCTGGCAGAACGTCAGTGGTGGAACGGATGGATTATGGGGCAGAGCAGCATTACCTGATCAAACTCAGTGCCCTCCAGGCACTGGAGAAGGTGAGAAAAACAATTGTGGGCACGGTGCGGTTGGCATTGACAATATGTGGCACGATAAAGATGCTAACGGCAATGAGATGGGGGCTGGTTCAAACCCCATGTGGCATGCTAAGAATTTGGAGAATCAAATTTGGGGTACATACTCATCTGCATACGGGCTTGATCCTGTTAATGATCCGAGCGATCGATTAACGGGGAACTATACACGCCATTATGACAGCGTCGCTGTTGCACCATGGCTATGGAACAATGAGAAGAAAGTCTTCCTATCGACTGAAGATAAGGCTTCTGTCAACCTCAAAGCAGACTATGTAATTGATAAGGAAATTGGCGGTATCATGTTCTGGGAGCTTGCGGGTGATTACAATTGCTACTTACTTGATAGCCAGGGGTTAAGATCGCAAATTGATGAGTCTGAGCAAGCGTGTTTGTCAGGTCGAGGGGAATACCATATGGGTTCGACCATAACCAAGACTATCTACGATAAGTTCAAATCCGCTACGCCATATGGTAACAAACTATCAACGACCCCCATTGCTTCTCAGGCTCTGGATATCAATGTGACCGTGACGGGTTTCAAAGTGGGTGATCAGAATTACCCAATCAATCCTAAAATCACTTTCACCAATAATAGTAACCAAGCTTTACCTGGAGGAACAGAATTCCAATTCGATATACCTGTTTCCACGCCAGACAATGCTAAAGACCAATCTGGCGCGGGTTTATCGGTTATATCATCTGGTCATACCCGTCCCAATAACGTTGGTGGGCTTGACGGGCCAATGCATCGAGTGTCTTTCACTCTACCCAGTTGGAAGACTTTACCGGTAGGGGGCTCTTATGAGCTTGATATGGTTTACTACTTGCCTATTTCTGGTCCTGCTAATTACAGCGTGAAGGTTAACGGGGTCGACTATGCGTTCAAATTTGAACATCCAAACTTACCGATAGCGAGCAGTAGCAGTAAGCAACAACAAAGTGAGCAGTAGAGACCAGTCCAAGAGGCTTTGGGAATCCAAAGCCTCTTAATCGCCGAATTGGATTAACTAGTAATGAAACCTAACAGACATAGTAACCTGAGGGCCATAAAGACCATTATTGCGAGTTTCAGCAGCAATCGAGAGTTGGTCCGTTGAGTGAAAACGCACACCAGCATAAAAGACCGAGCTATCGTCATTACGACCCAGTCTCCCAGTGGCCTCTATTTGATCGGCAAGCCATAACCTGATACCAATATTTAGCTCACCGGTTGTTTCTCTGCGCTCTTGGTATTCACGAGTGTACTTGGTTTGATGCAAAAGAAGCTGACCATATATATCCGCGAATTGGCTTATTGGGCCGTTAAATCCAACGCCTCCGGCGAAATCATAATCCTTATCGAATAATGTATCGGCTCTTAAGACAAAGTGAGAGTTATCAGTAAAATAAGTACTAAGCTCAGCGCCAAACAATTCAGGGTTAATTGCCGTTCTTACTTCGATAAAGTTGTAGTTAAAGTTGTTTGCATTTACAGCGCTAGCAAAACCAGAGCATAAAAGAGCGCTGATTAAGGTGATCTTTTTCAAAGTAAGTACTCCAACTCGCATCAAGTTTTTGACGGTTAAAATATTGTGCAATAAGTAAGCCAAATATTATCGCAATCGGAGCTGAATTACTTTATGTTTACAAAACTTGAATATGATCCACTTCAATTTCTGGACTATTTCCACCAGAGAATTTGCCAAAAATCCGTAAATCTGTATTTGCATCAATAGATTGATCTAACTTCACTTTATCACTGACTTCAATTTGAATTTCTCTCTTACCATCTGAGAAAATAAAACTGGCAATACTAATTTGCCGGACAATATGCCCATCAAGAATTGCATTACGCTTAGTAAATACACTATTGTCATCTAACAAAGAATCGACGGTTGTTAAATTTACCGGCCCATTAAACTGAATTCCTGAGGGGATTTCGCTACTGGCAATACCTGCTAATGGCAGGAGCAAGAGTGTTATAGCAATCGATGACAGTATTTGTCTCACTGTTCTTCCTCTTTTGTTTCCACAAGGTCAACATCATTATGCCATGTGGGTTATTTGACGACTCGGACAAAACGATGCAAGTGACATTCAAAAGTTGAGAGAAACGGTACAAAAACGTTATGATGATTGTTCTCTACTACATGAAAAACCAAAGAATGTAATATGCAGACTCCATCCAAAGCATTGATGGTTCAAGGTACAACTTCAGATGCTGGCAAAAGTGTTTTTGTTTCTGCGTTATGCCGCCTTCTCGCGCGAAAGGGAGTTAAAGTAGCGCCTTTTAAACCACAAAACATGGCGCTTAATAGCTCAGTTACGAAGGATGGTGGCGAAATTGGACGAGCCCAAGCGGTACAGGCTCAAGCATCATGCACACCGACGACCGTGCATATGAATCCAGTTCTGTTGAAACCCAATTCCGATACAGGGGCACAAGTTGTTCTGCAAGGCCAAGCGATTGGAAACATGGAAGCTGTCGGATATGATAATTACAAGCAAACCGTATTTCCCAAAGTTCTAGAATCTTTTTCGATATTACAGCGAAATTATCAGACTGTTGTTATTGAAGGCGCTGGTAGTCCCGCAGAAATCAATCTTCGGCATAACGACATTGCCAACATGGGTTTTGCTGAGGTTGCAGACGTTCCAGTGGTCATTATTGCAGACATAGATCGTGGCGGCGTTTTTGCTCACATTGTTGGAACATTGGAACTCCTATCGGAATCGGAACATGATCGCGTTGTAGGTTTTGTTATTAATCGCTTTCGTGGTGATATATCTCTGCTCCAATCAGGGCTTGATTGGTTGGAAGAAAAAACATCAAAGCCAGTACTCGGTGTTTTGCCTTTTCTGCATGGCTTAGAGTTGGAATCAGAAGATAGTATCAGTAGTGAGCAGAATATAGGGGAAGTTATACAACTCCGAGTTGTTGTACCTGTATTAACTCGAATGAGTAATCATACTGACTTTGATGCGTTAAGGGCCCACCCAAATATTCATTTTCGCTATGTTTCCAAAGGCGAAAAAATTGATCGTGCTGATCTGGTGATATTACCTGGAACAAAGTCAGTAAGATCTGACCTTGACTATTTACGTTCACAAAATTGGGATAAAGATATTCAACGCCATGTGAGGCTTGGTGGAAAACTGATAGGGATTTGTGGAGGCTATCAAATGCTGGGACGCATTATAAGAGATCCGTACGGGGTTGAAGGGGAAGAGGGGGTGTCACATGGACTAAATTTTCTACCCATTGAAACTGAACTTACCAAGCGAAAACAACTCACAGAAGTGCAAGCAATACTTAGACTAAATCAAAAAAGTACACCAGTAACTGGGTATGAAATTCATGTAGGTCGAACGTCCAATGATGAAAAGGATGCTGCGATCTTTGACGCGAATGGTTTGAAGCCAGTTGACGGAGCTATCAGTGAGTGTAACCAAGTCTTTGGAACATACTTGCATGGAGTTTTTGACTCACCAAAGGCGCTAGAGCTGATATGTGAGTGGTCTGGTGCAGGCCATATCAAAGCGATTGACCATGCGCAGCAACAAGAAAATGCAATAGATAGGATTGCTGATGCGGTAGAAAAACACATCGACTTAACGCAAATTTGGCCAGAGCTCTATCAATGAACCATAGAACGTACTGTGCATCTAGAGCCATCACCGTATTCCTTGTTTTGTTGATTTCGACAGGGGTTAACGCCACATCGATCAACATCTACGCAGCTTCGTCATTGACTAATGTAATCAAAGCATTAGGTGATGCATATTATGCTAAGACAGGGGTTACAGTCGTTCCTGTCCTAGCTAGTTCTTCTTCTCTTGCCAAGCAAATATTGGCCGGTGCGCCTGCAGATATATATATTTCAGCGAACACTCAATGGATTGATTACCTAGTGGAGAAAAATAAAATACAAAGTGACGCCGTCACTAGTATTGCGAGTAATAAACTGGTCGTGATCGCACCGAACAATCAGTTAATGGCGTTAGATGTGAGTAGCAAAGAGCAATGGTTAACTCACTTAAAAGACAAGCGATTAGTGGTAGGGGATACTCGGGCTGTACCAGTTGGTATTTATGCCAAACAGGCTCTGCAAGCTATGGGCGTGTGGCAGTCTTTGCACGATAAGTTGGCCCCTGTAAGTAATGTTAGAGTGGCGCTAAGACTTATTGAGCGAGAAGAAGCCCCGTTGGGTATTGTCTACCAAACTGATGCTCAAACAAGTTATAAAGTTAAGGTTGTAGCGACGTTTCCTTCATCCAGTCATACAATGATTACATATCCTATGGCACTACTTAATTCTGATACAAAAACTCTTGATTTTGCTAACTTTGTGCAAAGTAAACAAGGAACGGCCTTACTAAATCAGTACGGTTTTCAATAGGAGTCAGTAACTTGCTTTCTGAATATGAATATCAGGCTCTCATACTGAGTTTGAAGGTTGCTTTTTACACTGTTTTGTGGCTATTGCCGATTGGTATTGGTTTGGGTTGGTTATTGGCAAAAAAACAGTTTTTTGGCAAAAGTTGGTTGGACAGTTTCTTGCATTTACCACTTGTATTACCCCCTGTTGTTATTGGCTACTTACTGCTTGTTTCAATGGGCCAACAAGGCTTTATTGGTCAGTGGTTGTACAAGTATTTGGGTATTGTGTTCTCTTTTAATTGGAAGGGTGCAGTACTCGCAAGCATTGTGGTTGCATTGCCACTGATGGTGCGTGCGATTCGACTAAGTATTGAGAGCATTGACCCTAAATTAGATCAAGCGGCAGCTACATTAGGTGCATCACCGGTGCGCCGTTTTGTTACTATCACTTTGCCTTTGATGTTCCCTGGGATTATAAGCGGGACACTATTATCATTTGCTCGAAGTTTAGGTGAGTTTGGGGCAACGATAAGTTTTGTCTCCAACATCCCTGGAGTAACCCAAACGCTTCCACTCGCGATGTTTTCTTCAATAGAAACACCTGGTGCAGAAATTGAAACTATGCGCTTATGTACTATTTCTTTAACTATTGCGTTGTCCTCATTAATGATTTCCGAGCTTGTTGCACGGCAGTGCCAAAAAAGATTGGAGGGATAATGAACAGTATACGTGTTTGCTTTAAGCAAAACCTGGGGCATACAAAGTTTGATATTGACGTTACAATCCCAAATAAAGGAATTACATCTGTATTCGGAAAGTCGGGGGCTGGGAAAACCTCCCTAATTAATGTTATTGCAGGACTAAACCAGCCTGATCAAGGTGAGATTGTTGTATCTGGAACCACTTTGTTCTGTTCTGATACTAAGGTAAATGTTCCTACTCATAAACGTAAAGTGGGATACGTATTTCAAGATTCAAGGCTTTTTCCACACTATAGCGTCAAAGGGAATTTATTGTATGGAGTGACTGAGCCTGACACTCAACACTTTAACAAAATACTAAACCTTCTTGACTTACAATCATTACTTCATAGGTATCCTAGCCAGCTATCTGGCGGTGAAAAACAGCGAGTTGCTATCGGTCGAGCTCTATTATGTAAACCCGCCGTTTTGTTGATGGACGAGCCACTGGCATCGCTCGATATGCCCTTAAAAAAAGAGGTATTGCCTTACTTGGAGCATTTGGCTCAAGAAATACAGTTGCCGATTATATATGTATCGCATAGTTTGTATGAACTTGTACGTCTCGCTAATCATATCGTTGTGATTGATAGTGGTAAAGTGGTCGCTTCAGGGCCTCTTGAAGCAATCTGGCAAACCCCAGCATTGAGTCAATGGCAAACTTCAAGTCATCATAGTTCTCTTTTTGAAGCAAGTTTAGCCAGTCATAATAAGCATTATGCTTTATCGCGACTTAAACTTGCTAAAAATGTCGATCTTTGGGTACAAAAGCTCGAAGTACCGCTCGAGTCTAAGCTTAGGATTCAAGTTAAGGCTGCTGATGTATCTATTACTCTAGATAAACCATCTCAAACCTCAATCCGTAATATATTGCCATCAAAAGTTGTTGAAATCTCAAATCAAGATGAAGATGATCAGAGCAAAAATGTCTATGTAAAGCTTGAATTAGCAGAGCAACGTTTTCTATGGGCAGAAATAACAGCGTGGGCAAGAGATGAACTGGAATTAAAGAAAGGATTGAACGTTTTTGCACAAATTAAAGGAGTAAGTGTGACAACAAACGATATCGTACTCAAAACGTAAATCGCTTCTTATCACACTGTACCAATTTAAGACGGGTTTATTTTGCAAACACTTGAGTGAATTCACGCTTTAGCAGAGGATCGCGTCTAGCCTTTTTAATTTGCTTCAGCATATCTTTAATGCAGTTGTGCATGACTTTTTCAATAACGTCGGCTTGATATGCTTCTTTGTCTTCATCAGCGATAGTTTGTGATAGCTCTTGTGTTTGAAGCTCTTCGATAACACCTAGCCCAGCAAATGCTTGGCTGACTGAAACAAGTGCATGAAATTGTTCAAAGTTATCCAAAATGTTTTGAGCACTTGCTGGTAGCTGACTCCAAGCTTCACGAACCGCATTTTCTGAAGCTTGATGAATCGACGCAACCATGGCGTGCATTTGCTCGGGCACCTTGTCAAATTCTATAACGCGACGTAGCTCTTCAGAAACGGTAGAAAGATCAATAAGTGAGGGAGCTTGGGTATCTTCAGACATCAGATTTACTTCTCTTAGATTATAATAAGTGAGTGACGGCTATCGTAGAAAATCCACATAAAATGTCAACTATAGTGGAGGAAATGGCCTCCATAGAGTAACCTTCATTATAAGCAACTGATTTTACAGCCTAGTTAATAAAGGGTATGCGCGTGAAAATCTCTGGATCTTCGATGAAAATTCTCCTAGTCGACGACGTGCAAATGGAGCGCATGCAATTGGCTATTCGCCTCAAGCAACTAGGACATACCGTGGAAATGGCGGCATCAGGAGAGCAGGCCCTAGAACTGTATCCCGTCTTTGAACCAGATCTTATCTTACTCGATATTTCCATGCCAGGTATGGATGGTTTCGAGGTTTCACAGCGAATTCGTTCACTATATGAAGAATGGATACCTATCATTTTTCTTAGTAGTCACGATGAACCTGCAATGATCGCAAATGCTATCGAGGCTGGAGGTGATGACTACTTAACCAAACCGGTTGATAAAATAGTGTTAGGCTCAAAACTTACCGCTATGCAAAGAATTGCATTTATGCGAAGAGAGTTGAACCAAAAAACAGCCGAACTTGCCAAAGTAAATCAAGAGCTTGAGAAGCTTGCCAGTGAAGATGGTTTGACCAAGGTGAAAAATCGTCGCTATGTTGATGAAAAATTAAAAGAAATGATCTCAATTCATGGTCGGCATGGATTACCGCTTAGTCTGATATTATTGGACGTCGATTATTTCAAGCTCTTCAACGACAATTATGGCCATATCGAAGGTGATAAATGTTTAATCGAAATGGCTCAGGCTTTAGCTTTACTTTTTTCCCGCAGTGGGGAAATCGTAGGCCGATATGGCGGTGAAGAATTTGTTGTTGTGTTGGGGCATGTCGATGAAGAAGATGCAAAACAACATGCGATGAGGATACAGTCGACCATAGAAGCCTTAGCAATAAAACATGAATATAGTGGCGTTTCTGATATTATGACGGTGTCACAAGGAATTTGTTGCTTTACTCCCACAGGTAAAGAAGAACCAGAAGAAGTGTATGCAATGGCTGACAAAGGTCTGTATGCGTCTAAAAAGGCGGGCAGAAACCGTTTCACGTTTTTATCGTAATAGTACCTCCTACTATTTATTCGCCTGAAAAAACTATCACCCCCAACTGATGCTTCTTAAGTTGCGTGGCAATTTATTTGGACACTTTTATTTGATGGTATGCCAAGGTTTTTACTAGAATAGATAATGAAAAGTGAGTATTGATGTCGGTAGTGGCTTAAGCATGATGTTTTTGTAAAGGTGTATGAGGTATATGTTTTACCATTAGCTAATGCTCAGGGAAATCTAAATCTTAAAGGGGTTGAGGTTTATGCAGATTAGTGTTGATGTTCATAACTATATGGAAACTTTAGTTGGACAAGTATTAGCTGATAGCGAATATACCGACAGATTTGATCATGAGCAGCTTGCCGACTTAGCTTGCTTGGCACTGGGTCAATTACGACCTGTGTATATTCGTTATGATATAGACTTTCTTTCCGCTCTCTCAGAAGAAAGACTTGTGGTGCTAAAACGCTATTCCGAAGACGCGGTGAAAGCATCTCTGTCTATGATAGTTGAAGACAGAAGAAGTAAACGCAAAGACGAAGTCCCAGTAGTGTTTAGTAAACCAAAATTTGACGATGACATCGAACTAGAGTGGTTTGAAAAGCCGCTAGCATCAAATGAAAACGGTACTTAGGAGTTTAGTAGTGGGATTATTTTCTCGACTGTTTGGTAACAATCAAAAAGAACAGAGTAGTAAGGATATACAGCCAGAAGAGTACAAAGGGTTTCTCATATACCAAGAAGCTCAAGCCGAAGGTGGACAGTTTCGCATCGCTGGCCGTATCACCAAGAATATAGAAGGGGAAGTCAGAGAGCATCGCTTTATACGCTCGGATGTCCTTGCTTCAGAATCGGATGCTAATGAGTTCATGCTTGCAAAAGCGAAAATGTTCATCGATCAAACCAAAGGCGACATATTCACTTAGAGACAGTGACCCACCTGTCATAAGAAAAGGATTCGTGATTTGCGAATCCTTCTTTCATTTCCACTCGATATGTTTCTCATATTTTTATGTAATCGATGAAATCGTTGCACTAAATCGATAGCTTGTCACACCAAGGATAACTAGATATGACTGCACTTTGTATTTTCCATACAAAGTGCTTGAAGTTCATGAAAGCGTTCGATAAAAACAATGAATCATTGTTGCCAGCAGTCAAGGAACCAGTATGCAAATCGGAGTACCAAGAGAGATACTTGCGGGTGAAACGCGCGTAGCCGCTTCTCCAAAGTCGGTAGAACAGTTATTGAAATTAGGGTTTAGCGTAAATATTGAATCTAAGGCAGGTGAGCTAGCCAGCTTTGGTGATGATGCTTTTACGACTAGTGGTGCCAATATTGTCACCCAAGATGAAGTATGGTTATCTGATATCATTCTTAAAGTGAATGCACCTAGTGATAAAGAAATAGAATTAATTAAAGAAGGGGCAACACTGGTAAGCTTTATCTGGCCTGCTCAGAACACCGAGCTTATGGAAAAGCTATCTGCTAAAAAGATTAATGTCCTAGCTATGGATTCAGTGCCGCGTATTTCTAGAGCTCAATCTCTGGATGCTTTATCTTCAATGGCCAATATTGCCGGTTATCGAGCTGTTGTTGAAGCCGCACATGAATTCGGACGTTTCTTTACTGGACAAATTACAGCGGCAGGAAAGGTTCCTCCTGCGAAGGTCCTTGTTGCTGGTGCCGGAGTGGCTGGTTTGGCGGCCATCGGAGCTGCAGGTAGCTTAGGCGCCATCGTTCGTGCATTCGATGTAAGACCAGAAGTCAAAGAGCAAGTCCAATCAATGGGAGCAGAGTTCCTTGAAGTGAACTTTAAGGAAGAATCTGGATCAGGTGATGGATATGCCAAAGAAATGTCAGAGGCATTCAATAAAAAAGCGGAAGAGCTTTATGCTGAACAAGCAAAAGACGTCGATATCATTATTACCACAGCGCTCATTCCAGGCAAACCCGCGCCGAAACTCATTACCAAAAAAATGGTGGATAGCATGCGACCTGGCAGTGTCGTTATCGATCTCGCGGCGGCGAATGGAGGAAACTGCGCATATACCAAGCCAGATAAAGTCGTAACGACTAAAAATGGCGTAAAAGTTGTCGGGTATACAGATATGGTTGGGCGCCTTCCGACTCAATCATCTCAGCTTTACGCTACTAACCTAGTGAATCTTCTTAAGCTGCTATGTAAGGAGAAAGACGGCAATATCAATATAGACTTTGATGATGTCGTGCTAAGAGCGGTGACTGTAGTCAAAAGTGGCGAAATTACATGGCCAGCGCCTCCGATACAGGTTTCTGCTCAGCCAACACAGCAGCAAACAAAAGAAGTGCCAAAAAACACCGAGAAAAAAGAACAGCCAGTGTCTCGAACTAAAAAGCTCGCTGCACTGGGGGTAGGTTTGTGTAGTTTTGCTTGGGTGGCCTCTGTTGCACCAGCATCATTTCTGAGTCATTTTACCGTTTTTGTCCTTGCTTGTGTGGTTGGTTATTACGTTGTCTGGAATGTCACACATGCTTTACATACTCCTCTGATGTCAGTGACCAATGCTATTTCAGGAATTATCGTCGTAGGTGCCCTGTTACAAATAGGTCAAGGGAATGGAGCCGTTTCCTTCTTAGCGTTCATCGCCATATTGATTGCAAGCATTAATATCTTCGGCGGTTTTACTGTAACAAAACGCATGCTTGAAATGTTTCGTAAAGATTAAGGAGTGACACATATGTCTGCAGGACTAACACAAGCAGCGTACATTGTTGCTGCACTATTTTTTATTCTTAGCTTGGCGGGTCTCTCTAAACAAGAGTCTGCAAAGTATGGCAACTACTACGGCATTGCTGGTATGTCGATTGCACTGGTTGCCACTATTTTTGGCCCAGAATCCCAAGGCTTTGTCTGGATCATTATTGCCATGGCAATTGGTGGAACCATAGGTATTCACTATGCTAAGAAAGTCGAAATGACTGAAATGCCTGAATTGGTTGCAATACTGCATAGTTTCGTTGGACTTGCTGCGGTGCTGGTAGGTTATAACAGTTATTTGGATGCTCCTGAAGCAGCGACGCATGCCGAGCATGTTATTCATTTGGTCGAAGTTTTTCTTGGTGTATTCATTGGCGCCGTGACCTTTACTGGCTCGCTGGTTGCATTTGGAAAGCTGCGCGGGGTTGTATCTTCATCGCCGTTAAACTTACCTCACAAGCACAAAATGAACTTGGCGGCTGTCATTGTGTCCGCTTGGTTGCTAACACGTTTCGTAGAAGCAGATGGAAGTTTGCTTGCCTTGTTCGTAATGACATTGATTGCCTTGGCTTTTGGTTATCATTTGGTTGCATCCATCGGTGGAGCAGATATGCCTGTCGTTGTGTCAATGCTTAACTCTTACTCCGGTTGGGCAGCAGCAGCAGCAGGCTTTATGCTTGCCAATGATTTGCTTATTGTTACTGGCGCTTTAGTCGGTTCATCAGGTGCGATTCTTTCCTACATAATGTGTAAGGCAATGAATCGGTCATTTATTAGCGTTATTGCCGGCGGTTTTGGCCAAGAAGTCTCGATTTCTAGTGATGTTGATCATGGAGAACACCGTGAATCATCGGCAGATGAAGTGGCAGAGCTATTAAAAAATTCTAAATCCGTCATAATTACACCGGGATATGGAATGGCAGTCGCGCAAGCACAATATCCTGTCCATGAAATAACAGAAAAACTCAGATCTAAAGGAGTGAATGTACGTTTTGGTATCCACCCAGTAGCAGGTCGGTTGCCTGGTCACATGAACGTATTATTAGCCGAAGCAAAGGTGCCTTATGATATTGTCCTAGAAATGGACGAGATCAATGATGACTTTGAAGAAACTGATACTGTTTTGGTTATTGGTGCCAATGATACGGTGAATCCAGCAGCGCAGGAGGACCCAGCCAGTCCCATAGCAGGCATGCCAGTATTAGAGGTTTGGAACGCCAAAAATGTCATTGTGTTTAAACGTTCAATGAATACTGGTTATGCAGGAGTACAAAACCCGTTATTTTTTAAGGAAAATACTCAAATGTTGTTCGGAGACGCGAAAGAGAGTGTAGACGCGATATCCAAAGCTCTGTAGTATAGTCTGACGAGTAGGAGCCAGCATTAGCTGGCTTCTTTCGTTTTGTGGGTAGCATTATTGACACCAATATCACATTGGAAATTTATATTTTTGCGATAATACTTTACTCTAAATCTAACCCATTGATTTACAGATTTTTGCATTGATTAGAACGGTTTTAAAAACATTGGTGATCGCTATTACAGTTATATGTAATACGGCCAGCGCGAATTCATTACCTGAGCGAATTGATAAGTTTGTCGACTCGTTCAATCAAGATATTTTCACTGCATCTTATGACATTCGTATTTTGCAGTCAGACTATCCCACGCGCTTAATTACACCTAATTCAATGCTACCGCAAACGTCCGCATACCCGTTAAGGGACATACAACGCCTTTATCAAATTGCTCAAAACTGTACAGGAAAACTGCCTCTTAGCCCACTAATCACAGAGCCTCTCGTTTTTACTCGTGCTATGTGTAAAGGTACTAAGTTAAGCCAAAAGTGGTTCGCTCGCAGCGGGCTAATTCACCCTGGTGGTGGTACCTATGCGAAAAGATACGCTGAGCTTCACCCCGAAAAACAAGAACAGTTACAACAATATATGCACATAAAAGAGCGTCCGCTTGCACCACGTGTGACATTGTTGGGTCGTTTGCAAAGAATGGACGAAGAAACCATTATGGCGCTAATTTCCGGTTCCAGCATGTTTCTTGAGCAAGGCGAGCTATGGTTAAGGCAAAATGACAGTTATCTTGTCTTTCCTGAGAGTACTTGGAGAAAAAACGCCGATGAAGCAGGGTTAAGCGTCGCGCTAAAAGGTGACTCGAACAGTTGTTTTGTTAGACGAGGAAACCTCTGTTGGGATGTACAAGATCATTCGGAGTTCCTACGTATTAGTATGGTTGTGCTTGTCATTGCCAACATCTTTCTGGTGTTAGGCTGGGCAGTGTACCGATGGAATACAAAGCGACAAGAGATGAAGAGTCGAATGTTGATTCTTCAGATACTCACACATGAACTTAGAACCCCGATCGCGAGTCTATCTCTTACAGTCGAAGGGTTTAGACGAGAGTTCGAAAAATTACCTGAATCTGTATACGATGAGTTTCGACGACTGTGTGAAGATTCTCGCCGTTTAAGGCAGCTTGCCGAAGCGAGTAAAGATTATCTTCAGTCTGACAACAAGCCGCTCGCCACTGAATGGGTTCCATCAGTAAAAGAATGGCTAGAGTTTAAGGTTGATGAGGAATTTAACGGCAAAGTTAAACTTAAAATCAATCAAGATGTAGCCGCAAAGCTAAATGTCTATTGGCTTGGAACTTGTATTGATAATTTAATACGCAATGCCATTAAATATGGGGTTGCTCCTATTGTACTGGATATAGGTACAGAGGATAATTTAATTACTGTTAAGCTTATAGACCAAGGTGAGTTAACTCAAAAAGATTGGCGCCAATTGCGTCAACCATTTGTTAGTAAAGCCGGTCTTGGTTTAGGCTTAACCATCGTTGAATCTATGGTGAGTCGAATGGGGGGACGAATGTCCTTAGTCGGCCCACCAACAACGTTTATATTGGAGATACCTTGTGAAACAGACACTGCTTCTTGTTGAAGACGACAAAAATCTGGCCGATGGTCTGCTAGTTAGCTTAGAACAAGCAGGATATGAATGTTTTCACGCTGAAAGCATTGCAGAAGTAGAACAGTACTGGGAGAAATCAGACTTAGTGATTCTAGATCGCCAACTGCCTGATGGCGACTCCGTAGAGCACCTAGTCGGCTGGAAAGAAATAAAAGATGTCCCAGTTATTCTACTGACGGCGTTGGTGACCGTAAAAGACAAGGTTACGGGTTTAGATGCAGGCGCAAATGACTATTTAACCAAGCCATTCGCCGAGGCAGAACTGTTTGCTCGTATTCGTGCACAACTAAGGGCTCCTGAATCAGAAGCTCAGGATGATAGTAAAGTAGAAACGCAGCATCTATTAATCGATAAAGCGACGCGTGAAGTGTTTTATAAAGAGGAATCTATAACGCTAACCAGAACAGAGTTTGATCTCTTACTCTTCTTAGCAAGTAACCTCGGGCGCGTGTTTACGCGAGATGAGTTATTGGATCATGTCTGGGGATACAATCATTTTCCAACGACAAGAACCGTAGACACTCATGTTTTGCAGTTACGCCAAAAGCTGCCGGGGCTAGAGATTGAGACTCTTCGTGGTGTTGGATACAAAATGAAGGCCTAATGAGACTAAAAGCACTAATATTGGGCGTGCTTGCTAGTACGCCCATCTCAGCTGCCAACACTTTATGGTTTGAGAACAACTCACCCTTGATTCAAGCCCATAAGTTTCTGCTCAATAACGATTTACCGGCAATGTTTGTTGCTTTGGTAGAAGTCTGGCAGCAGGATAAAAATCAGGCTATTTCTCCTCATCTCAATGAGCTTTTTCAGCAATCACTCCAAGTTGACTGCGGTAAAGGCTTAGACTCAAGACCATTTCCAGAATGGCTGAAAAATGTAACTGTCAGAGCGATTGATACTCAAAGCCCAGGAAGAGACTCATATCGAGCACTTATAGAGGTTTCATCACGTAAAGAAATCTCAGATATTTCTCTTACGCGTTGGGTTCAAAAAAGTATTTCTGCAGACCAATCTTTTATTAGCCTAAGTGAAGAGGATTCACCGACCAAGTCTTACGTCAAACGCTATAACTTAAATAGCAAAATTCCAATGGGCTTATATCGGGTTGATATTACGGCAAAAGATCAGACTTCATGGAGTTCATGGCTGGTTTTTGGTGAATCTAAGGCAAAAGTGAGTATTCGTTGGCAATCTAAAGATCAGTGGCGTGTTGAGCGAAATGCTTTGCTGAACAAACATTGTCCATTACCAAAGCTTGATGCCTCTCTCTACGATTATGTTGACGGTCAATATAATAAAGTATGGGGAGAATCCTATGAGTCTGACTATCCAACCTCACTAGAGCCCAATATTGTTCCTCCAGATCGTTACGTTCTTGCGGTGTCGATGACTCATCAAAGGTGGCAAGGTCCCATAATTGTTGAACAATCCCAAATTATTAGTAAAACATATGATATATCTGTAGAGGAATAGCTAAACTTCATACACAATTAGACGATATAAACCACAGGGATGAAGAAGTTTATATCGATATGAAAAAATCAATAAAAATCTTAGCATTACCTATAGCCTTTCTCTCTGCTCATTCCTATGCGGCAACCTATGCTGTTGAAGCGCGGGGAGATTCAATGGGAGGCACTGGCGTTGTATCCTCCAACTTTTTAACCGCTCCATTTTATAATCCTGCTATTACCGCGATTTATCGTCGTAACGATGATGCCGGAATGATCATTCCTTCTATTGGCTTAAATTATAATGATGAACATGAAATGGTCGATGGTCTTGATCAAGCGGCGAAGATAATAGATGGTGCTGTTAGTTCAAACAGCATTTCCTCGGCTGATGCAGCTGAGCTTCAGACAACGTTAAATGGACTTGAAAACGATATTGCCAAATTAGAACTGGGAGGGGTTGTAGCTTTAGCTATCCCAAATAGTTGGGTAGCGGCTAACTTATTTGGTAAAGCGTATACGGAAGCTTTTGCTCAAACAGATATTTATACTGGCGCCAATACCGGTAACACAGATCTTAACACCGCAGTCAACGCGGAGCTAAGCGCGGTTAATGCTGTCGCAATTGGTGTTGCGGAAGTCGGTATATCACTAGCTAAATACCAAACGTTTCTTGGTCAACATATCTCATTTGGCGTATCTCCTAAAATGCAACGTATCTATACCTATGTTTATACGGCCAACTTAAACAATTACGACATCAAAGATGTGCGAGATAATGGCACGGGCGATACCATGTTCAATATGGATGCTGGTTTTTTGTGGTTTCGTGGACCTTTAAGAGTAGGGGTATCAGCCATGAATATTGTTCCTCGTGACATTACCACCCAAGAGCTGGCTGCACAAACTCTAACATCGAGAATAGATGGTAGCCAATCGCGAACGACTCCTGCCGTATCCTATTCCTATAAAATAAGACCTCAATATACTGTGGGTTTGGGGCTGGTCGGAGACTATTCTGCTTTTAGTGTCGACTATGACCTTAACGAAGATGAGCGTTATACCAGCTTTAGAGATAATACCCAATATGTAAGAGTAGGGGGGGAGATCGATATTATGCGTCAGTTAAAGTTGCGTGCAGGGTGGCGCCGAAACTTAGCTTACGATAATTTAGACGATACGTTCACTGCTGGCATTGGATTGTCACCCTTAAACCTTTTTCAAATGGATATAGGTGCAAGTTACACCAATGAGAACTCTATGGGTGCGTTCATTAATTTTCTCGGTAGTTACTAATTGTTGATTACAACAAAAAGGCTGGCCGACTTAACTAAATAATAATATAGTGAGCTCCAAATTTTAATGGAGCTAGCTTATGTTTGATGACCTCCCAACATTGTCACATGCCGAGCAACAAGAAGCAGTAGAAAAAATCCAAGAGCTTATGGCTCAAGGAATGAGTACAGCGCAGGCAATAAAGTTAATCGCTGAGCAAATACGTAATCAGACCAACGACTCTACCACTTAATCACTTCAATAAATAATCAATCAAGAAGAGGGCACTTGTTAGCCCTTTTTGTTGTTCTGCAATTAGACTCCCTCCGGCTCCAACCACTTACTGGTATAGAGTCAATAAAAACGCTATAAAACATAAGCTTATAACGGGATAATATTCTGTGGCAACAATGAGCTAAAAAGCGTTTGTAATTAAATTACAAAAAGGTTGAGTCAGTCTGCGAGCGCTTACTATCACGCAGCATAATATTCTGCTGCACGGCAAACTCATTATGTAGTTTCTGGTTACCAATTTGGGTCTGTTTTTTTAGAAAATAGAAATGACTAGATAAAGAGTGAGTTTGTTTAAGATGAAAAGTAATTGTGACATTGTAACTAATTAAATTACTTGATGCTTAGTTACAATGTCACTCATAAACTATGTCTTGATAAATTAAATGCTCTATATCAGTATGATACGATTAATTTGTATATTGCATAGCGAAAGGGACATATGATTAGACTTATACAAGCCGAGATTAAGCATGCTCAACCGATTAGCGAACTCATACAAGCTTTAGTTAAAAAATATGTCTGCCCTACCTGCGATGAGTCATTCCATGCAACATTACTTGGTTCAATGACAAGTCAAAGTATTAAAGAGTACATACAATCAGGTTATCAATATCATATAGCCATAGATCCAGAAAGTAATATTATCGCTGTCATCGGTATGCGTGATTCTAATCATCTATATCATTTATTCGTTTCAGATGATTATCAGGGGCAAGGAATCGCACGCAAATTATGGGAAATGGCAAAGTCTGCCAGTTTACGTCAAACAAGACATACTCATTTTACCGTTAATTCGGCGGTAAACGCGGAACATGTATACAAGAATTTTGGCTTCAAGCGCATCGCGGGGGTAAGAACTAGGGGAGGCATGGTAGATGTCCCAATGAGGCTTGATCTGTCAGAAAATGTGTGATTTTACAATTTTTCAAACGCTACAGCATAAACTCCACTTTTGTTTCCTCGACAATGATATCATCTATATATCGTTGGAGAGGATAAGCCACTGACTTTGGCGTATAGATAACACGATATTGAGCTAGCTTTTTCATAACTGGTGTAAACTCGCGTTTTGCGTCTGAATACTCAACATTAAATCCAATTAAAATATTTAGCTCATAAGATAAGGCATACTTGTTGTTATTCAACGGAGTGAGTGTAAGCCAGGAGTCACAATCCACGTTTTGTGATTGGATGTGTTTTTGTTCATCGTCAGTTAGTCCGTCGTATACCCCATTGTCTTCACATAACCGGAAGTGCATGGAGATAGAGTCAACCGGCTCGTCAAAATTAACAATTACTTCTCTATTTGCCTTGCCTTCAGGTGTGTATACCAAGCGTACCTTCTGTCCATCTGGAGTTGGCTCACCGAAAACATGCGTATACTCTAAGTTGTCAAGAAAAGGGCGCTGATTGATGTGGTGGTTTACGCAACCACCAAGAAGAGTACAAAGCAATAATACGGAGAGTATTCTCATAGAAAACAATCAGAAACAACAGATAAACTCATCGATATTGTCTCTTATTTGGCTACAAGATACTAGCAAACAAGTCGAACAAATTATGATTGATAATACATGACATACTCTAGATGTTCGATAGACTAAGTTAGGATCGCTATTTTAGACCTTTTTATTCGGAGTAAATATGAGACTAGCAGGTATTGATCTTGCGTGGAATGGGGAGAAGAATACATCAGCGATAGCGGTTGGAAGCCTTATTGGGAATAAACTGTTCCTAGAAGCTTTAGAACCTGCCATACTCGGTCAGAAGACAATAGTCGAATATTTATCAAGTCAGGAACATCTTGTTGGTGTAGCTATCGACGCGCCTTTAATAATAAATAATCAGACTGGCCAACGAGAATGTGAAAAAGCGTTAAGCCGTACTTACAGTGCAAGAAAAGCCGCGTGTCATCCTTCTAACCAGTCACTTTATCCAAATCCCATGAGCGTGCACCTTTCATTTGCACTGAAAGAAATGGGGTTTGCACACTTGGGGAAAACACGATGGCAAATTGAGTGTTATCCACATCCAAGTATTATTGAATGCTTTGGGCTAACAGAAAGGTTGCTATACAAAAAGGGCAATGTCGTGGATAAGAGGAAAGGGCAGGTGATATTGGCCAACTTGATATCCAAGCTACAATATTCACCAGTGCTTGCACTTGAAATTCCTCAGCAGCTTAAATCGTTCTTGTCTGAATCAACAATTCAATCGTTGAAGGGAAAAGCGCTAAAAAGTAATGAGGATACGCTTGATGCGATAATATGCTTATATATAGCCGCGCTTTACCAGCTTAACGCCATAGGCACTACCTATGGCGACTCCAATGACGGTTATATGTGGGTTCCTCAGATATGCTGTATATGATGATAAAAACCGCGACTATTCTAACTTCAATTTGTAGTCATTTAACAGCTCCTGAATTAACTGCTTTACTACCTGTAAACTCACTTTATCATCATTGTGGAAATAGCCTGCTTGAGAGATAGTAACTTCTTTCTTAGCATGGTCCATTGTCATTTCTAATATAGAGTCGTTAGGTAAAGTGATATCGATACATTTTTCACCGCTACCAAAGCTTTTCTCGCCCTCATCAATATAGATTTCATCGACACCATGTAAATCCAACATAGACGTTAAATCAGAGGCTAGATTACCATAAGTTAAAGTCGGGCGACTTAAGCTAGTTTCCAACTCAGCCCGATTGAACATTGGACCTAATGTCGATTGCAATAACTGAATGCTCCGCTTAACCAATGGCTGTGGCCTTGTATAATAAACGATCTCATTGGTTAAAGTGTTACTCGCATTCGCAAGATCTTTTTCCAATCCTTTTTCTATGATTTGGCAAGCAAGATTGGCCTTGTAGTTCTTCGAAATCTGGGATTCAAAGAACTTTACCTTATTTGCTACAGCATTGGTCTTAAGGTTGGCAATAGAACGACAGTGGAAAGTAGCATCAGCTTTATTTGAGGGCATGCCAACTTGGTGATGTGTCAATGACGGTTGAATTCTCATACTTTACTCGTGGTTGATAGGTTTATCTTGATGAAAACCACTATACCCAGTCGAAAATTTCCATCACGAGAGTAATTGCGAAACCTCATGAAAAGAGTGTCTGGTCGAATTGATGGTTTGAGCTTGGAATAACAATAAGTATTGATAGTAAGGTGAAATGTGATGAAATTTGGTGTAAAAATCCGCTCTGTATTTGAATCGTAAGAGAAAAAAGTAAGGCATATCACAACTGATATGCCTCAAATAACTAAGGGTAGCAAGAAACAGGGTTGAAGTGGCATGGTATAGCACCACCGCCAGAAGAGTCGCCATTATCAGGATTATCATCGGCAAAAGCGGTTGCTGACGACAGTGAAAAGACAGCCAAGCTTAACAAGATTAATTTTTTTATTTTTATCATATTCAAAAAGACTCATATTGATTGAATGGAGTAAGGATTCTAGAAATAAGTTAGAGTATGGTAAATCAAAACTTTGTATCTAAACATTGCGACCCGAAATGACAACTCAATTACAGAGGGAATTTCTAACCTATAATTTGGTCTGTTTAAGGAGCTCTTCACTCAAAATTCATAGTGCGCATTACGTGCATTATGTTAAATTAAGTGTCCAATACTAAAGAGTGCATCTGCACTCCTAGTCTATATGCTTACAACGTGTCTGTTGCATTCAACATAACCCATTTACCA
>NZ_JAKRGI010000013.1:0-123326 GCF_022347625.1 Vibrio sp. Of14-4
TGAAGAGCTGAAAGTGGGCCGCAACCAAGAAAACGAGATCTTTGGTGATCGCAAAGAAGACATCCACGGTCATAAAACTTCTGTCACTAAGCAAACCTTTAAAGATCAAGTCGAGCAAGATGTGACTATCACCTACAACGCGAATGAATCCAAACAGGTTGCGGGTGAACAAAAGCTTACCACTTATGAAAATCGTAAGACGCTCATTGGTGATAATGATTCGCGAGAGGTTGGAAACGATTTAGATGAAACCATTCAAGCATCTCGTTCCGTAAATATCGGGAGTGATGACTCTCAAGGGGTAGGAAGGCACTTAGATGTCGAAGTCAGTGGGAATACTTCTCTTCGCTCAGATGGACAAACCGCCATTGTGTCTGCGGATGAAATAGCAGTGAAAGTCGGGTTTTCTGGACTGGTCTTAAAAAGTAATGGCAATATTTTATTGTATGGCTCTGATATAACGATAGATGGCCTGAGTTCAACGAAAATCCAAGGCGCACAAGTAAAAACGAACCCAGGAAAAGCAGCGGTACGGTTTACAGAGGTTACCACTCGAACACCCAAATCGGTTTCAGAGCTGCCTAAGCTACCAGTAGGCAATAACCAATCCGCTTTACCAATCACCTATATTGAAGCCCCCACACAATCAAAACATTGGTTAGCCTTAGAGCTGCGCAGTGAGTTAGATGTGTCTTTAGATGGGTTAGAAGTGACAATCACCCACTGCGCAACAGGACAACAACTTACTCAGACCATTCAACATGGTGGGGTGATTTTTGATGATATTCTTGATGGGGATTGGCGTATTACCGCGATGCGAGATGATTTGCTGAGCGAGGTAGAAAAGCATGCAAGCCGAGACGAGGCTTTGCTTTCTCCCGTTAAGCAAAGAGCGCACAGCGAGAAAGACGCTTCGGGTCAAAAGGCTAAGCATTATACCTACGCTGCTGTTGGTGACTTGTGGGATCAAGCGCCTGAAGATAAATTTTTGCTAAAGTACCACAATGCACTTGATAGCCAGCATGATAGAGAAAAAGCAGGCTTAAAACTTACTTCCAACCAAACGACGGTTGTTGAAATTAAAGCGCTTCGCAGTTATATGCCTTTGATTATCGACACTGATGAATACAGTCTTATCAACAGTTATACCTTTGCGCTTTTGACAAACCAAGCTTATGCAGGTGATGAATTTGGTATTCCAGATAGCAAGTCACCTTCAATACCTGACGGAGGGTTAACTAACGTGGCTGAGCAGATGAAAGCTAAAATTCGCCCAGTCTATTGCGCGGCTTTCAAAGAAGATTGGTTACTGCAAGAGGTGCCGTATTCTCAGCATTTAAATAGTAAATTTTACCAAGATTCGGATATTGGCTGTGAAGGGTATATTTTAAGCAATGATGATATAGCGATTATCGGCATTCGGGGCACGCAAACCTACTTTGGGAATGAAGAGGTGTATAAGCTTGGTGATACCACTTGGGCCCAAGGCGTAAAACAAGTAAATGGGGTGGCTTTTAAAGCGATAGAAACCCAAGATGGTGTTCGGGCATTTTTCCAGTCTGAGGGCTATAAGGATGTAATGACAGACTTAGATGCTTCCCAAGTTCCTATTGCTGAGCTTCAAGGAACCTACTTACACCAAGGATTTTATCAATACGCATCAGCATTTTGGGCATTGATCAAGAAAGATATAAAAGAGCTTCATAGTGACAAAATGTTTTATATATGTGGACATAGCTTAGGCGGTGCGGGCGCACTTATCGTCAGCGCACTATTGAAGCGGTATTTTTCACCAAAAGCACTTCGTCTTTATACCTATGGGATGCCAAGAACAGGCACACATTCATTTGTCGGGGCATATAACGACATTAGCCATTATCGCCATGTCAATAACCATGACCTAGTGCCCCAAGTGCCTTTTAAGTGGACGAATACCAACCCAGATGACACTTCTGATGCGAGTGTGTCAAAGCTTTCAGAGTCACTGCGCACATTAGTTTTAGAGCGTTTTGTAGATAATGATGAGGATAATTATCACCATCATGGCAATCTTGTTCAGTTACTGACTTATAGCCGCGAAAAGCACCAGCCCAAAGAGGTCAAACAGGTATTACTGACGCCTAAGCAAACTCATATTACCAGCCTAACATTTGCACAGAATAAACAAGATGATACATTTGTGTTAGCAGATACCCTTAGCAAAGAGCATATTGATCTAAACGGCTATGCGGCGACCATTCTTGATTCAGGGCTAAATCATATGATGTCCGAGTATATTCCTAACCTAAAATCGCAACTGGAAATGCTAATCCAAGGCACGTTATCCCAAAGTTATGACAGTGCCAATACAGAACTTACGGCGACAATAGACAATTTAAATCAAGCGATTCAAACCTTACAAGAAGAGTATCAACACAGTCAAAACATCCCCTATCATGTCGGCGAAGCCAAACGTGGCAGCTTAAAGCATGAAGAGGAAACCATAACCCAATTACTAGCCAATCTTAAGCGCATTCAACGAGAGCTAGGAGTACTGGTTAACTCCCCAACAGTACTTCCCCCTAGTGTGTTACTGTATGGTGATAAGAAACCATTACAGATTGATTTAGAGGGACAAATTGATGGCTAAGGTTTTAAAAATAGGCGCGATATTGGTAGCGCTCTGGGTCGCACTTTTTTATGTGGTCTACCCAGCCTTTGAGTGGTATGAGAGCAACAAGCCACCGTTTGGTTCATCTCCTGAAGATAGCTATATCTCAATTCAAGGGACAAAACCCAAAGATGCCAAGGTCAAAGCCTACGGCACTTTTTACGGAGGCGGAGATGAGTGTAAATCGTTTTCTTGGAGTGCCTCCGATGGTAAAAAGCGCTCTGGTGGGAAAGCGGTACTGCGTATCACTCATAACTTTTCCAGCGACGAGAATCATTATGAACTGCGCATGCCATATAAAAACTTTATATCCAGTGGTTGTGATATGAAGCTCTACAGCATAGTAGTGGATGCAGAAAATGCATACGATACCGTTGGCTTTGCTGAATTACGTATTTATCCCCCGAGAATGGCAAGTGACGAATTTATTTCAACGCAGTCAGTAATTGAAGCTAATAACTGTAGAGCAAAATACTATGAAAAATGGAAAGATTGGTCTGATGGTTTTGCTTGTGACTATTTTATAGATGAAAAATTAGAGGAAAAAATTGAGTTTAGTTATATGAAAATTAGGCTTGATTTCACTCAGTTCTCTGACGACACTGTGATTCAATACAATATCGTTGCTGGTGACAACTACCGTACAGAGCCGAAAGAGCAAACAAAGCCCAATGATCCGTCTTAGTGATGTATTGGGTACTGGCTTAAAGAGCAAATTGATGGCTAAGGTTTTAAAAATTGGCGCGATACTGGTAGCGCTCTGGGTCGCACTTTTTTATGTGGTTTACCCAGTCTTTGAGTGGTACGAGAGCACCAAGCCGCCGTTTGGTTCGTCTCCTGAAGATAGCTATATCTCAATCCAAGGGACAAAACCCAAAGATGCCAAGGTCAAAGCCTACGGCACTTTTTACGGAGGCGGCGATGAGTGCAAATCCTTTTTTTGGAGTGCTTCCGATGGTAAAAAGCGCTCTGGGGGGAAAGCGGTATTGCGTATCACTCATAACTTTGCCAGCGATGAGAATCATTATGAACTGCGTATTCCATATAAAAACTTTGTATCCAGTGGTTGTGATATGAAGCTCTACAGCATAGTGGTGGATGCAGAAAATGCATACGATACCGTTGGTTTTGCTGAATTACGTATTTATCCCCCGAGAATGGCAAGTGATAGATTTATTTCAACGAAGTCAGTAATTGAAGCTAAAAATTGTGAAGATTTATATATTTCTGATTTAAATCGATGGGCAGGAGGATACGCCTGCGACTATTACATTAATAACAAAGTAAAGCAGAAAGAAGAGTTCAATGCATATTCCGTTCGTTTTGACTTCACCCAATTTACTAACGATACCGTGATTCAATACGATATCGTTGCAGGTGACAACTACCGTACAGAGTCGAAAGAGCAAACAAAGCCCAATGATCCGTCTTAGTGATGTATTGGGTACTGGCTTAAAGAGACAAATAGATGGCTAAGGTTTTAAAAATTGGCGCGATATTGGTAGCGCTCTGGGTCGCGCTTTTTTATGTGGTTTACCCAGCCTTTGAGTGGTATGAGAGCAACAAACCACCGTTTGGTTCATCTCCTGAAGATAGTTATATCTCAATTCAAGGGACAAAACCCAAAGATGCCAAGGTCAAAGCCTACGGGACTTTTTACGGCGGCGGCGATGAATGCAAATCGTTTTTTTGGAGTGCTTCCGATGGTAAAAAGCGCTCTGGGGGGAAAGCGGTATTGCGTATCACTCATAACTTTGCCAGCGACGAGAATCATTACGAACTGCGCATGCCATATAAAAACTTTGTATCCAGTGGTTGTGATATGAAGCTCTATGACATAGTGGTGGATGCAGAAAATGCATACGATACCGTTGGTTTTGCTGAATTACGTATTTATCCACCGATAATGGCAAATGACGAATTTATTTCAACGCAGTCAGTAATTGAAGCGATAAATTGCAACGTGCAATTTTCACAACATAGACAAAAATGGACGGAAGCATTTGCCTGTGACTATTTTATAGATGGGAAAATCAAGGAAAAAGAAGAGTTTAGCTATCAAAATATTACACTTGACTTTTCTCGGTTCTCTGACGATACCGTGATTCAATACAATATCGCTGCTGGTGACAACTACCGTACAGAGTCGAAAGAGCAAACAAAGCCCAATGATCCGTCTTAGTGATGTATTGGGTATTGGCTTAAAGAGCAAATAGATGGCTAAGGTTTTAAAAATAGGGGCGATATTGATGCGCTCTGGGTCGCACTTGTTCTTCCAAACTCTTCCCATTTTGCACAGCTTCCGAAGGTTGCGGTTCTTCTGATCCACGAACTCCTTCATTGCTTTAATCTCTTCTCTGGGCTTAGTGATCTTCCATGAGCCTCCGTTATATGTATCTGGGTACTTGAAGCTTCTATCTGCTTGCTCAAACACGGGTTGAACCTCAACCATAAAGTCTTTGTAAAGAACCTGAACAACCAATCGATCTACTTTAACCTCAGTTTTTGGGTATCGGGTTTTGATGGCATCACGGGTATCAATAAGGAGTTTGGACTGCTTGCCATCCTTATAGTCGTCCCACTTACCCGCTGGCATGATGTACAACATATCCAAGTCAGAGATACCTCGGATCCCTGTCCAGCGCCCATAAGAGCCGACCTGAAGGCTGTTGGCGATTTTCGACTCAGTATCTCTAAACTTTTTGTTCAAGCTTGCCGTAATCTCACCGTATCTATCGCTTATCGTCTGTCCGTTGTTGATAGTCAGGTTTCCAAGAAAACTCTGGAACATCTCAGATGTAGTCAAAGTAATTTACCTCTTTGTTTACATTTAATTTGCAGGGCAAGAGCATGAAGCCCTTATATCTAAAGAGATACCAGTGCCTTTACAAGCTTTGCTGCGTAATTCGAGTTAACTAAATCTAGGATCTTACGCTCAGAACGTATCCTAAGGATACCTAAAGCTGCCCTCCAATAAGTTGTATTCTTGGCCCGCTCCAACGGGCCAAAATATCCTAGCTCACCATCAAACCATGCTGTGGCAAGAGCTCTCGCAATACATACCAACGATGATAAGAGGCCGCCTGATAGTAACGATAGATAGGATGTTCCATCGCCTCAGCGCTACTGCCATGGCGAAGAGCGTCAAACCCATCATTCCAATCTCGGTACTCTGGAATATCTTCTGCGATATTGAATAAATCACCATACTGAGCTTCGTGTTTCCACTTATCGATACGATCATTCCCTTTAGCTTGGAATGCGAGAATGCTCTTTATTTTTCCCTCGAGCACTGACCATTCCTGTTTTTGCACGGGATCAGTATACTCATCTGGTAACTCTGACAGCATGGAATGAAGCCTTTGGCAGTACTCGAGGAACGTTGCAGGATTATCTCTCCAACCTGAATCATGACCGCTGTCGTAATCGAAGCGCCACTTCAGGTACGGTCTGTCAGGAAATGTCACCACTCCTCCATGCCCCAACGCCCCAGACAACTCCTCCGCTAGATGAGATTTAATGTTGCGAACAAAAGGGGTAAATCGTGCAAAAAAGGTGTCCTTTTTACCCACAATATAAGCTTCCATTTGCTCGTCTAATTCTCTGAACTCAAAAGAGTCATTGACTACCTGATTATGACGAGAGCTTACTCCTGAGAAACCGTAGTGTGCGAATGTGTCAGCGTAGACGTGTGCCATTATCCCAAGTAATTCAAGGAAATAAGGTTTTGCAGCCTGCTCCAAGTGGTTTTGACACATTTGCTGGGCAATCACGCTGTCTTTGCGACATACCAAACGCTCAGTGAATGAACTGCCTTCATTTCCCGGCAAGAAATGGAAAGGAACCCAAACTTGTCTTTGGTCATCAGGATCAATGTTGCTTACATCCGCAGTGTGGTGAGCAGTTGCTTCAACTCGACAAGCCGAAGCATCCACCAAATCAATGCCGTTTGGCTGTGCGTTGTCGTCAACAAACTGAGCTGCGGTCGCAATAATACGAGCCGATTCTCGGTTTAAGCCTGCGGCGCGAGCCACACAATATGTTCCGTAATAGTGCATATCAATTTGCATAAGTCCTCCTAGCGAACGGCTTTGATAATATCTTGTGTGAGCTCCCAAGCCTCTTCACCCAACTGGCGAACATTGCTTTCAAACTCAGCCACACTCAAATTGCGTTCGGATGCAGCCAGTATCACATCCATCAAGGCTTGATATTGGGCATGGCCTTTAATTGCAGGACTTAACGTCTCTAGATTAAAACGAGTGTCTAACAATAACTGAAGCTCCCGCTTTGCCAATTGACTGTTTGCAGTTGCTACAGACTTCTTAATTCGGTTTCTCATACTCATTTGACTTTCTCCAGGTAAGGTTGTGCTTTCTGATCGAGTTCACGAACCTTATCTAAGCCTTTAGAAGCCTGATCCGATAACTCACTAAGTTGTTGATTGATATTATTTCTTAATTGATCTAAATTGCCACTTTCAAGTAGGTCGTTCTGCACATCTTGCACCTCTCTGATGCTATTAAGATGAGCAGTAATGGTCTGATTTCCCTGCTTCATTAATGTGAAGCTCTGACGGATATCAGCTAACATCACAGACTCCGCTGTTTCCAATGGGACTATGAGCTCACGGCGCTTCGCCTCTATTTCTTCAGTAGCAACAAGCGCCCATTCCTTCACGCCATTTAACTGAGCCGGCCTATTCAGCTTGTCAACGGCAACGAAATCTTCCACTTGGTTGTCGTAAACCACTTTCCCCTGAGCTATTTCAATCAGCATTCCTTCGACTATCCAATCCTCCAACAATGCAGGCACCCACTCGTAGTACAAGTAGTCTTCTCGCTGCTTTTTTAGGACAGCGATGTGCTGGCGAACCAAGTCCATATAGGCCAGTTCGATATGTGTCATGTCCCTATCCACTTTGTAAGACAATTCAACGACTTCTTTGGGTATTGAGGCCGAGCAAGCTGAGAGGAGCAAGGAAAGCATGGCTATCCACAGTGCCTTCATATTACTTCTCCTATAAAGGTTATGATCTGGGTGTTAACAGCCTCAAGGTTAAGCAGATACAACGGCATTGCTAATGCGATTGCCATCACACCGAGCTTTTGAAAATTGTTTGCGAAACCTCGCTCCGCATGTATGGTTCGAATAATATGAGACGCAAACACCGTGAGAGATAAAGCCCCTGCTTGGCTAATTGCAGTCAAAATGATGTGGAAAGGAAGGTAATCCAAACGGATAGCTTCAATATAGGCTTTTAACCCTTGCCCCTTTAACGCCTGGACGACACTGACGTAGTAAGGGTCTATTGGGGAAAGATAGATGGAATAAAGAATGTAAAACAGAACACCATAAGCTAGGGTTTTAATAAATTTTGTGTTCTTAGATTCAAAATAGCCGAGAGTAAAAGCGGCATTAAAAAGAAGAAACAATAGACTTAAACCTAGAGCCCATTCTTGATGTCGAATATAGAGAATAGCGGCGATAACCCCGAGCACTCCAAAGATAAAGACCTCACCGTCGCCATGCGACTTCGGTGGCAGGCCTCCGTTGTAATTATGGTTGTGATTGGTAACGTTATTGCCATGACCAATCTGGATATTACTGTCATCGCTCGCGGCGATTATACCGCTATTCGAGACGTTAACATGGTCCTTTGGTAGCCCCTCGCCGTTGCGAGAGTCTGCATTAAGTATTTTTGTCCAAACAATGCCAGCGATCGGGCCAATTAGAACCGCGAGCACGATTGGATCTGTCAGTAGATCTAACATAGGTTTGTACCTTTCTATAAGGCGGGTAACCCCGCCAAACTAAATTGATGTCACTTATCGTGGGTATGAGCGTTTATGCTTACAAACATATTCGAGTCGGCCGAAACGGCGACGCACATACGCGCAAACATCAACGAGTTTTGGTCGAATACTCATGAGAGATTCCTCCATACTTCTGAACCAAGAGGGAACTCAACGATTGAAGTGAATGCTATAGAAAGGTAGTATCGCAATTCTCACCGAGCGATTGGGTTTCTATAGAGACCTGAGACCTCTTAGTATTGGGTCTTGTAATCGATCACGCCAATGACGACTACATTTCACTTCGCTAGTAAAAAGGCACTTTTAGTAACTTACCGAAAGTGCCTTTTTATTTTTCTTTTCGGACGCATTTAAAGGGTGTACCATCTAGCTTCACATCCATAAAACGCCCTGTATTCGCATCACGCTTGACCCAATGACCCGAAGGGGTTTGAGTTTGTGAACGTTCGCGAACCATACCATAACGACGGTTATCGCCTGTTTTCCCGTTAGTTGCCATACGGTTCTTCTGCAAGTTCTATTAAAGTATCTTGGGGCAAAGCTATCTAGCATTGACCACATTTATTACTATGTCATAAAAACTGAGCAGAGATCAATAGAATGTTAAAAAATTAACCCATTATGATTAATTTTTTAATTATAAATTATTAATTATAATTAGCTAGATTCGAAGTTAAGCTTCTTTTTCTTGCTATACTATGGTTAAATTTAGTTAGCAAGAAGCTGAAAGAGGCATACAGATGTACACTATAAATGACTTGATAGAAGAAGTCGGTAACCAATCAAAAGCGGTTCGACTCGCGTTTATCGACTTTAAGGTTAGATTTAGTGGAAAGATTTATAGAACAGAAATAGTAGATGAATTTGGTGTATCTGAGCCTTTAGCAACAAAAGACCTTAATGAGTATAAGAAACTTACTCAACAAAATAATATTCACCCGAAGTCTCACCAGATCAAACTCGATACTTACTCCCCGTTGGTTGCTATAGATGCCTATAAGGCTCTCGAAATGCATTTTGAAGGTTTCTGTCGCCATAAGCTACATAACCACGAATCCCCGTATTATAAACGAGCATGTGATTTGAAGACCGATTTAGACCCAAATGCAGTCGCTGTAATTACTAGAGCTATTACAGACAGAAAACGTGTTGTAGGAGAGTACATATCTGCTAATAGTGATAATCGTAATATTCGCACATTGGAACCCTCTACAGTTTTCTTTGATGGGTTAAACTGGGTTTTTCGAGCAAAAGATATTAAAGAAGACTCAAATCATTCCATATTCAAAAGTTTTCATTTTTCACGCTTTGAGAGTATAAGGCCTGCTAATGAAGATTCACTATCATCAGTTAATGATGATAGTGAGTGGAATACGCTTATTCCGATCCAATTAAGCCTGCATCCCAATCTCGATGATAAAGGAAAAGAAGCTATTCGTATCGAGTTTGGCATGGGTAACGATGAAGACCTAGTGGTGGTTGAAAAAGCCGTGTTTGCTTGGTCATTATTAGAAAGATGGTCCGTCGACTCAGGTACAACACCTTGTATGATCCCTACGGAAGCGAATAGGTTCAATTTCTACTTGAAGAATGCTGATATGTTAAGACACGTAAACAGTGTCGAACGAATGATGCATGACTATGTAATAACAACTGAAATAAAGATGAGTACTGTCTGAAATATACTCCCATAACGACACGACCACAGCTGCGCCATTAACTTACAAACGAAAATCTAGTGGCGTTGTACCAACCCACCGCTAGTACCTTTTATAGACTGGGCAATCACGGGATGATGATTGATCAATTCAATCAGACAAGTTTGAGCAGAGCAAACACGGGGGGCGAGGTATGGATGAGTAAAAGATCTAACAAGCTAAGAGAGGCTTTTCCAAGCTAGAAAGTACCCACCGTACGGTTCGAGGGCGTTCAAAAATCTGTGTCAGCTAATTTTGGCTAGATATCTAAGACGTCATCCAAGCGCCCATCAAAATGAATCGCTAACTGAGACAATGTCATATTCCAGTTTTGGATTGGCATTGTCCACTTCTTAGAAGCATTCAATATCCCAGCGTACAGCAGTTTTAGCAAGCTATTTTCGTTCGGAAACCCACCCTTGGTTTTAGTCAGTTTACGGAACTGGCGGTGTACTGCCTCGATAGCATTCGTTGTGTATATGGCCTTTCGGACGTACTCTGGGTACTTAAAGTAAACCGATAGGTTCGCCCATTTGTTACGCCAAGAACGAAGCACGATTGGATAGTGCTGCCCCCACTTGGACTCTAAGCGATCTAGCTCCATCTCAGCTGCTTCTTTACTGACAGCTCGATAGACAGGCTTTAGGTCAGCCATGAACTCTTTTTGGTGCTTGGAAGCCACATACTTCAAGGAGTTGCGGATTTGATGAATCACGCACTGCTGAACCTCAGTATCAGGGTAAATGCTCGCAATGGCTTCAGGAAAACCGGTTAGACCATCGACACAGGCAATCAAGATATCTTCAACACCACGGTTATGGAGATCCGTTAATACAGACAGCCAGTAGTTTGCTCCCTCTGACTCGGATAAGTACAACCCAAGGAGTTCTTTCTTACCCTCAACCGTGAGGCCTAAGATGGTGTAGATAGCTTTGCTGACGTAGCGGCCATCTTCTCGAACTTTATAGTGGATAGCATCAAGCCAGACAAAGGGATACAGCGCATCCAGCGGTCGTTGCTGCCACTCCTTAAGCTCAGGTATCAAACGGTCGGTAACGCTCGTGATGGTGGCTTCAGAGACATCAATACCGTACATGTCTTCGACATGACCACGAATGTCACGATAGCTCATACCGAGCGAGAACATGGATAAGATCTTACGGTCGATCTCGTCAGTCAGCTTAGTCTGATTCTTCTTGACCAGTTTCGGCTCAAACGAGCCTTGGCGATCGCGTGGTGTATCGAGTTCAAATTCACCGACAGAAGATTTAACCGTATTCTTACTAGAGCCATTTTTACGGTTCGGTCGCTCATCCGTTTCTAGATGTTGTTCAAGCTCTGCCTTTAAAGCAGCTTCTGTGATTTGTTTGATGAGAGGTGTTAAAAAGCCATCTTTCCCCGTCAGATCTTGTCCTGATTGGAGAGCTTTAATGGCTTGTTCTAAATCGAAGTCTTTGGTCATGTGTCATTCCTGTTTTGTATATTCTACTGAAATGACACAGATTTCTAAACACTACCTACGGTTCTGGGCAATTTTGAACGCCCTCAGTTCGTTTGAGCCATCAGTGAAGACAGCAAATCATTTTTGTTTGCTAGTCTTTATTATCAACTGAAACTCCATACCAGAACTTTTAGTGTTGCGTGTTCTATAACGCGTTGGATACTTATCGAAAAATCAGATAACTTCTTTAACCGTAGTTTCGAGGGTCAAAATCTGGCTTCAATCTCTTTAAAATACTTGCCAATTCACCTCAATAGTTCTGCCAAGCTTGATGCATTAATCGCCATAATTCGCGTTCTGTGTCTTGACTAGAGCTTGATTCAACGTCTGCGTTTAAGTTATCTATAACTACCAAGTCGTCACAAGCATTTTTAAACGAAGTCGGAGTCATCGCCTTTCCGACGCCGATAACGTGTATCTCTGACTCTCTTAATCTAGTGGCAAGATTTGTAAAGTCACTATCACTGGATATCAAAGCAAAAGCATCAAACCTTTGGCTGTACAAAAGATCCATTGCATCAATAATCATTAAAAAGTCTGTCGAGCTTTTCCAGATGTATAGGCGAATTGTTGCTTAGCTTGAATCGCTAGCTCATTCAAAGGCTGCTTCCAGTTTTTTAGTTGTTCAGCAGAAAAATCACCATATGCACGTTTGACGATGATCTGCCCAAAACTAGATAACTCTTCAATAATCAGATTTAACTTTGAGTATGAAGTGTTTTCTGAATCAATTAATACAGCGATTTTTCTATTGCCCATAATCCGTGCGCAACCATGCTTTACGCAGTTAGTTGCACATATAGATATTGGTAATATATATTCAAATATTGGGCTTCAAAAATGTTATGAGTAACAACTCTAAACAGAAAATGGGCAAATCTGATCTAGCTCACAATAGCTAGATCATTCTTGGACATAGCTGAGTGAGTGACTTTGCCAAATTGGCAACTCATGGATAATTCCAAATATGTTGCTTAGTCGTGTATCCAGCAATACTAGTGCAGTTAAGTCTGGAACAAACCTTTGATTACTGCTTGCCCCCCTTCGCGCCAAAAGTGGTTTCAGTTAAATTAGTTAGGTTTGTTTGAGATGTAGTAGAACCTTATTTCTAAGGTCTGTTGACCTTTAGCAGTTGAATTTTATTCGAGATAACTGTGTTTTAGTCACGGTGGGAGATTTATGGCCCAGCCATTCTAAGCAAAACACCTTTCTACAAAGAACACTTTTAGATGCCCCCTCGGGCTAAGTTTGTGGTTCTTTTCTTCTGCATTTTCCGCTTTTCCGCGTGGGCAACTATAACCCTAAGTGTCAGCCTTGCATCACGAATCCACCATCTACTGCAAAAATCAGCTCAAAAGGTCAACGGTCTCTAGTGATTGTAGCCCAAAAATGAGTTATTTTACAGTGCATTAGAGTTATCAGCTCATTCAAATCTTCATCATATTGCGCCATTGAAAGTTCGTAGCACTGATTTTCACTTGGAGTCTATTAACATACATCATCGTATGTCGGAGTTTGTGTTGACACCTCTAGATTCATATTAGAAGTTCAAATGAATCGATTATTTTTTTGGGGCTCAGATCGGAAGTAACTTTCAAAAGGCCTTGTTTGTACATATTTTTACCTATCAATAGTTTGGGATTAAAAATAGAATTATGTTAATTGGGAATGATACCTATTTGGACCCTAGGGATTGTGGAACTTTTCTCTGTTGGAGATTCACCACAAAAAATGGGCAAACAAGAAAGGCTGAAGAAAAACTGACAAACGAAACTTTAAATAAATCAAAGCTAGTGTTTCAAGGTAAAAAAGAGCCTGTAATGGCCATTCGAGTCAAAAGCCAAGACGGTTATAAAACGGTTGACCTACTTCCAGCGTCATTGCCATTGGATCAAACACTTCTCATCGAGACAATGGAAGAAAAAGCCGAAAAGATACTTATAACTCTTAAATCACCTCACAAGCAATGGCAAATTTTAATTCAACCTTCAGACCCTTTTTGCAAATATCTTTGGCTGCTTGAAACCGATATCCAAATTCAAGTACAACTGGTTAAAGGAAAAGATCGATTTCATCTGAAATTGCTGGGGTCAGAAGTTCCAAAATCACTATCTGGAACTCTTGGTAAATTCACAGCAACAAAGTTTGGCTATGAAGCATGGATGGAGAGCTCTCTTGGTGGGAAGAACATTAGCGTTCCTTGTTCCTTGGCTAAACAAGTGTGCTGGTCCAATTGTATTGATTCCTTCCTCAATCCTGAGAGCACAACATTATCAGCAACCATATCATGGTCAGAAAAATACAAACAGTATCAGGTCTCACACATTGAGCCACTGTTAAAGCCTGGAATACACCGTTTCGAGTTTATGAGCTACAGTACAAACTCAGGCAGACAATTTTTAAAGCTAGTTTCTGACTGTCAGGAACTAGCGGGCATCCAATTCAGTGCTTTTTATCCGCAGTTCGCTCCACACATTGAGTCTTTCCAGCGATCTAGCACACATCCCATTTTCTTAAACGTGGATATCCTCGAAGATGGCGATAATCTTCAGTTGAATCTTATGAACTTTGACGTACCTCCTGAGCTGTCACTAACAGGAAAAATATCCGCTGTATCAAGTGAGGGAGCATTAGAGCAAGCCCAATCGATGTACCAAATAGAAGTGCTCGGTTTAGGTGGTGTCAAATTAACCATGCTTTCAAAGCTGAAGGTCCCTGCAGATATCGAACTCACTTCAGCAGCATCTCAGCATGAAGTACCCATCAAATTCTCACCGGATAAGTTAAGCCTACTAATCGGGCTCTCGCGTAATGAAGGTACAGAAATAAAAGGCACTTTTTATTCAATTGGCTTTTCAAAGGACTTACCCGATTACGCCCTCTTCACACAGAAAGTACAGGCAAACACCTTTGCCTTCCGTATTCATATGAGTGAACTTCATAGATTTGGTATTGCACGCATTCAAAAACGAATACAAATAGAGCTTACACTCATCAGCCATAAACCACCTTCAGGCAAAGGTCTTGAGTGGAAAATCGCTGAGATCCATAACATGGAAAACTTGGTGAGTGGATTAAAACTCGCTGAAACAATCACTTCAAAAAGTACTCATGTAATAAGGAACTGGTCTGCAATGCAGCCCAGTCCATCGGTAGAGCTCTGTGATCTTTCTTCTTTTTACTACCATGGCGGTGCTCTAGCAGCTGTATCGGTTGACTCTGCCGTATATTTTTTGTTGCCTCTCTCCGCGTCGCTTCTTTCCAAGAAAGGAATTTTCCACCTGAAAGAAGACGAAGAACTTTCTACATCGTTTCAAATCAGCCTAGACCGAAAAGCGAGGAAGTATGTTTTGGCATGCTCTGACTTAGATGAAAATAGAATTTCGAGCAATCAAACTCAGTATTCTGAACTTAAGTACATTGGGCAACACAAAGAGAAAGAAAACACGCTCATATTTAAAGTAACCAAGTCAGAAAGTAGTGGTCCTGCTGTTAATAGTGAGATCAGCTACACGCTGAGAGAAAAAGAAAAAATACCTTTTAAGTCAATCCTTAATCAAAAGGAAGTGAGATTTACTGTTGTAACAAAACAGTTCCGAGGTAAAAACTATATTGCCCAATTTTCAAGAGTAGACATAGGCCGGTAATCATGAAAAAACACAGATACCTTAATCTGCTTAAAAACCTATGTACGCTTCCCAAGTTTGAAGATTTACAGATATTGAAAGGCACAAGACATAAAGATGTTCTTGCAAAAGAGATTGAAGTTCACGGTGTATTCAACCTACCAGATGAGCCGAGACTGCTGGAAGAGTTTATAAAAAAAACAACAGCAAAGAACCAATATTCGCCTAAACCACCTATCTATATTGTCTATCAGCTGTTCATGGAAGATCTGAATGAGGCGATTCCTTTTCTAGCCATTCCAACAACCATAGATCGTCTAGATACAGACGCCAGTTTTTGTTCTCTAAAACCAGCACTGACACTACCGATTTTGTTTAACTCCTCTTATCTTCGCCATAAAGAGAAACCAACACCTGATCGAGTGCTTGGTGATGGCGAGCAATACACCCAGTTTCGATTAAAAAATCCACCACCAGAGACAGATAGCTGGTCAAAATGGCATGATCATGGTGAGCGGATCTGCCAAGCGACAACTGGAGTCTCTATTGACGATTTAGCGCCTTATCTTGCCAAGCGTATTGATACGGAATGTCGCCTTGACGTAGCTATAGCATCATTTTCTGCTGGAGATACGAGCTCAATAAAAGCCGTCTTGGAGTTATATGAATCGTTAGATGCGTCTAATCAACAGAGTCCACTTATTGCCGCGATATCCGCTCATGAGCAAGGGAAACCAACATCCCCCACCCAAGACGATACGCTAGCAGAAGATATATTGACCCACCCTGGCTATCTATTGGGACACATGGATGAACAGCTTTCAGAGAGCCTTGCATCAAGAACAGATAGAGAAATGTTCGCTTTGGACAACTCTCAACGCCTCGTTGTCCATAAGTTGTCTCAGTGCCTTGCTGGTGATGCTCTCGCGGTAAATGGCCCTCCTGGATCAGGGAAAACAGCAATGTTGAAGGCGGTGGTTGCCAACCAATGGGTTCTTGCGGCTTGGCAACGCAAGCCCTGCCCGATAACAATAGCCGTAGGCGCCACTAACCAATCAGTGACAAATGTAATTGGCGCGTTTCCTAAAGTCCTTTATCAAGGGGATGAAAATCCCGACTCATGCCTTTTGCACTTTAAACGTTGGATACCGCACGCTGAAAGTTATGGCACTTACTTTCCTTCATCTTCTGAAAGGGAAAAAATAAATGAAAGTGGGCGTGATAATGATTACGTTCTTGGGGCAATAAGCAAAAACGACGAGCCATCCGTTTTTTGCTGGCAAGGCAAAGATACCCCGCTCTCTGAATACGAACAGTTAGCAAGCTTGAAGTC
The DNA here is from genome assembly GCF_022347625.1 of Vibrio sp. Of14-4. Lineage (NCBI taxonomy): Bacteria > Pseudomonadati > Pseudomonadota > Gammaproteobacteria > Vibrionales > Vibrionaceae > Vibrio > Vibrio sp. Of14-4. The sequence continues at coordinate 16,624 of NZ_JAKRGI010000013.1, forward strand.
AACATACCAAGAGCATGCATGTGCTTTTTTTCAAGAAGACTTTGATGATATGCACGAAAAGATCGTTGATGCATGCCATAAAAAGCTATCTGTAGTTTGTGAAGCAATTGTGTCTTTACTCAAGGCACTCCCTCGTCATAAGAGAGATATCAACTGGTTATATAAAGTGTGTAAAGTATACAATCTTGTACCCGATATTCAGGCTCAAGAGGCCCACAGCAGCAGGGAGCAAGCTCATCAAACGGCGGGTAAACTGCTAACAATATGTGGAAACGATAGAAAAGCACAGGTAGACGTATTATCTGAGGTACTTCGTGAACGAATCTCAGATAACGCGATTATCCTATCCTCTCTGCCAGATAGGGACTTTAACCTCCTATGTGATGACGCTTTCACTTTACTCTTTGATCGATTACTCGATGTCACCTTACGTCCTGAAGCCTTTCACCTAGCGGCTAGATATTGGGAAGGTGTATATCTTTCTGAGAGTTCTTCATCACTCCTGATATCTCGTACAGAAGCCAATGTGGAACAAGGGTTACGACGATTATCGATGTTGACGCCTTGCCTCGTCGCAACACTCAACACAGCCCCGAGGTTATTTGCATTACAAAAAGCAAGCGCTGCTTCAAAGCAGCATTTCCTCCTCGGCCAGGCCGACTTACTAATCATGGATGAAAGTGGACAAGCACAACAGCGCCTCGCAATGCCTTTACTCTCACTGGCAAAAAATGCACTTGTCGTCGGAGATGTCGATCAGCTCCAGCCAGTAATAACAGATGTTTCATTGGGTGATGAAGCATATGCTTATTCCACGCATGGTTACTCCAACAAAGAGTTCATGCATGCTTACGCACACAATATGACAACGGGACGCGGAAGTATGCTAAGTATTATGCGCCGAGCGTCTCGTTTCTCGCATCAAGGACATGGTCTCATGCTAAGGGGACATTACCGTTGCCAAACCAACATCATCCAGTTTTGCAATGAGGTGGTTTATGACAACAAGCTCATGTTCTTACCTCATAACAGTAAAGAGCGGGGGCCCTTACACTCTTTTTCATGGGTCAATTCAGATTTCAAAAATGCTCGAAAAGGTACATCAAGATACAGTGTTGGGGAGGCAAAGCTGATCGCTGGGTTTATATTGAAAAAATGGGAAGAAATATTTCATTTCTATCGAGAGAAAGACCAGAAAAAGAATAAACCTGTGCGAACTGCTTCAGAACTGATTGCTATTGTCACCCCTTTTAAGGCGCAAGCCGAGCAGTTAAAGAAAACACTCATTGAACATGTGACAGCCCCATCTGTTGAAATGGAGGGGCTCGATAAATGTGAGGTAGAAGACATGGTTATTGGGACCGTCGACTCCCTCCAAGGTGCAGAAAAACCCATAGTCATATTCAGTGGCGTTCATGGTGCGAGCGAAAATGGTACTCCTTATTTTGACGAACAGCCTTTTTTACTCAACGTGGCAGTTTCCAGAGCTCAAGACTGTTTTGTGGCTTTTATCTGTGAGAAAACATACGGGGTCGGGTCATCCAAGCGACTTCCTATTCAAGAAAAACGCAGTTCAGCACGTAGTCTAGGATACTACCTTGGACATGCAGAACATGAGCCTGGAGGTTTACGTAGATGTACACGTCTATTTCCAAAGCGACTCGTTATAATCGAAGCAGCAGGCAAAAAGAAGGTGCTATCAGAGTATCTAGGACAAGAATACCTGGTCTTGGACACCCAAGGCTCCATCACTGAATATGAAGAATCATCAAGGTCGCTGGAATATTTATTTAAATCAGGGTTTAAACCTCGTTTTAAGCTTCGTGAACATGCTGGTTTGCTCCTTTCTAGTATCACAGAGCAAGCACCTATGGTGGATGAAATTATTCTCGCCACAGATGCGGACTACGTTGGAGAAACTATCGCGTGGCATTTGTACATGCAGTTTCGCGATATGCCGGATGTTCAGAACAAGATGACTAGAGTGCGATTGGGCGCAATGACCAAGGAAACAATATCGGAAGCGTTTGACCTGCAAAGTGTTGCTCAATTGGATAAGAAAGTAGCATTATTAGGAGAAAGAGAGCGGCAAGCCGCGATCTGTGAATACCGCACCACACGCGAAAAAATCAATCATAGCGTAGTCAGGGCGGAGTTGTTCCGAGAGTTAGCCGATACAATTATCACCGCACTTTGTCGTGACATAAAAGGCAGTAACGAAGACAAACAACTCAAGCAAAGGCTTTTAGAACATGAACTCATTAGTCCTCAAGAATGCAAAATACGGCCGGAAGCAATGGGACGTGTTCGGCTGGGCATTTTAGATATATTGCTTCGCGATGCGATGCAAAAGCATCAAATCACCGACAAAGGCGAGCCAAAAGTTGTATTAACAGCCGCAGGGCGCGAAATAAATGGAAAGCTTACTGGCACCTGCAAAGATAGTATCACGACATTACTAGGCAAGCTTGCGTCAGCAAGAGAGAAAACTGGAACGATGTCCATCGCGGGAGACCCGAGGAAATGGCGATTTGTGCATCCATCCGAAAGTTCAGACATAATCTTACCAGCTCCCGGCGTATCAACCATGGAAGTCATACGTTATGCGCATAAAAATCATAAGCTGGAGCCTGCGACAACAATGCGTATTCTTCAAGCCCTCTACATGGGAGATTTCTAGTGAAAAATAGTGCACACGACGATATTCGTTTAACAATTTCCAGTGACGATATTCCTAAATTTGCTACATTGCTTGCGACAACCCGTTTTGGGCAACAAAATGATGCAATCAACCTTGTGTCGTTGATTGATTCACTCGGTAAAGCAAACGGCATCGGAGAGGCTACGATACAAAACATCACCATCGAGCTGGTCAATGTCAAAGCCGAAATCAAGCTGTCCTTTAATATGTATGCACTGCAAGACCCTGGATGGTTGCAGTTATTTGAAAGTGAAGAACGTGAATTCAATACACAAGATGAAATTTCTGCACTTTGCTCTGCGTTGGCATCGCGACAGTTCTCGCTGAGCTTCTCTCCACAAGAGTTCTCCGGGATGTCATTTTCATCCCTTTTAGAGAATCTGGACCTTTTCACTATTGGACGTCCTTCATCTTTGCCTTCCGTGTTATCAGACCTAGTTAAGCTTAGAATGATCGAGCTAGACAGCCATTCAGATGAAGTGAAATTGACCTCTTGCGGTCTAGACACACTTACGGCAATTAAATCTTCACATCCAAAAATTACCTCAGGTGATTTATCCGTTTTAATGACCTGTCTCCAGCAACAAATTGAAAGCGGGAAAGTAGATATTGAAAACGCCCTAGCTAAACTGCTGTCAACTATTACCGTTATCGAACAGCCTCATATGTATACTCAAGGTATGTGGCATGATATAGATGAACTCTACAACCATGACGAAGATGACAAGGTCGTACAACAAAAAGAAGGCATTATAAAATACAGTATGGAGGCGCAGTGGTGACAAGTATCATCACCTATCCTCGCACTGATGGGGAGCTAAGAGCAGAGAGAGATATCTATCAGTTGGAACGCTGGATAAATACTATGTTAGGCACTCTTTCCGCTGAAAGCATCAGCTCATTATTAGCGTTGGTAGAAAGAATTGGCTGGAATAGTTTACCTCCTCGTTTGAAAGCGCGATTATTGTCTCTACTTCGACAAACTATGTACAGAGTCAACGATGAGAGTAGCTATGTGGACGCTGAATCATTTGAGTCTGCTCAGGATGATATCTGTGTCCTAGGTGACAAAGTAGATAGACGGGAAGCTGAGTTTTATACCCTCACGCAAAAGCAAGGTCTTGAACCATTTTCATTGCGCGGTGTCGGTTACCGTCTATATGCCATGAAAAAGGCGATCAATGAAGAAGGTTATACGCCTAAATACAATGACTTGGAACTTAAAAGCATGGCAGAGTCCGGCTCTGTTTCGAACGAACGTTATCAACTGAGGTTTATGGAGAGTAGGTTTCTTCGAAACGATGATACTGGGGGGGCGGGAATGCTAGGGCGTGAAATGTCAGGACAGACAGGAGAAGGAGCGCAGTACTGGACCACGACATTCGATCAGATCGAAGACTCTGACACTGACCCCAAGCTCATCGCAGGTAAGCTTGGACTCGAGTTAAATCAAAACGCAGAGTATGCGTTAATCGCAGTTGATGTAAACAAAGCCGCAACAATCACTAATATTGAGACTGTATCAGCCACTTTCTCAAATGTAGGCAACTTTGCTGTTCGAGAATTTCCTCAATTGTTTAACAAAGACTTTGTGACGAATACTATGAATGATGAATTTCAAGCTCGTTATGCTTCATCGGTGGGAGAGGCTATACAACAAGGTATATTAAGGTGGTCTTCAGATGAGGAATCATTTAGACATTTCTTGGCGATTAAAAATACTGACCAAGAAACGACGTCCCTAATGTTAAATAGAATGAGAATGCATGCAGCCATAGGTAACAACGAGCACTTTACAGGTGATGGGTTGACGAAAAACTTAATTGAAGGCACTGATAACAAATCTGGCGCAGTAGAGTTGCTCAACTTCGAGAGACGAACAGTCAACCTGGATGAATACAAGGCATGTGGTGCACTGAAAATCATCAAAGAGAAGTTGTAATGAAGTCATACCCTTTGTCTCCATCACTACCTAAAATTTTGGACCCAGCAGCACTTCCTTCTGGTGTTTCAGAACTTGGACAAATTGTTGATACCTCTAACTTTAATCAGCGATTTGTTTTTTACAAAAATAATGGTTTTTTATCGATTGTTGAGATTGATCAGCGAACCCTCCCCAATGGTACAGAGATGCTAGCGCTGTATCAGAGTGACTTTCCCAATGACTTGTTAACATGGCTTCCAAACACACTAGCTTTGTTTCGCCAACCCCCAAGCACTAGCCCACACTCGAAGATGATGACATCTGAGGAATGCATTGATGGTGAAATGCTAGCTATATCCCGGGATGTGGCAGCAGGCGGTTCAGGTCGCCCAGGGTATAGTGTTTACAACTTTTCACGCGCTCATCACGATAGTCACGGCCTAATGAAAATAACGTGGATGGAGAATTTTCTATATCAAGGTGGATTGCTGGATTTCATAGAAGGGATTGACAGTTAATTTAATAATCCGCTGATTTTAAGCCACGAATTTCATAGATAAGTTCACTAGTGACGCCCTTGCCAAACTCTGAACGTAAGTAACGTTCAGAATAGGGTTCTAGTAGTTCCTCAGAACCAATTTCTCCGCAGACGTACCATTGGGCATTCAATCCATGTGCATGGGCTATCATCCGACGCACAGGATCGTTGTCGTCCATTTGCATCCTGAAGGGTAATTCTGTATCAGGCGCTAATTCATCAGCGGAAAACACACCATGTTCAATAAGGTATGAACGATCATAAATAATCCCTAACGGGTAAAGTAGTAGCCCCGATTCTGACGCTGCATTTTTTAGCTTTGCGATAGCTTGAAAATCCGGTTCCACCATTTCTAACAGTGTCTTTGTGCGAGTATGGAACCATTCTTTATACTTAGTGTGCACACTTGCATTACGTTTAAAATACTCATTCGAATAAAGCAAACTAAGCGTATCAAAATATAAAACCTTCACTGAAACCACCTAGTTCGTATTAGGCATAGTTAAAATGGTGCTTCATGAAAAAGTCCAGATGACATCCTCTTTCTAACGCTCTTTCCTCAATTTGCTTCCATAAGAGTGGTAAATAGGCTTTCAGATCTTCCGCTTCCGATTGATGATATTCATCCTCACAGTCCCCTGCAGCAGCTTTTAGCCACTCTGAAGGTGTTAAAATAGTGAGCCCAAGATGAAAATATTCTGGAATGGCTGCCCGTATTGATTCTTCGCTACCGCTAGCAACATACATTGTGAGGCCTTCACCTGTTGCGTAATAATGGCTAACACCGATGTAGAACATATCAATACCTCGCTAACATATTGTCTAATATTAAAAATATTTATTACTGAAATGCAGCAATTACACGCTCTCTGAAATTTCCTAAGTTCAATTGACCAGAAGAAGCTGAGTATGCAGTTATGATTGACGGTTTTTCCAAACGTTCTTTATCCCAACTAAGCTGTGTCTTCCCAATATCAGTTTTTTTCTTTTGTTGATCAGAGAAATAGGCTCGATCTAACGAAACAGAAGCTTGAGGTCTATCTTGCCAATTATCTGGTTTGATAAATAAGCATGAGTCCGGAATATCTTGCTCGATCTGCTCAGCAAAACTCACCAGACTTTCTTCAGCAAAAGTGTACAACCAAGCTTGCTGATTCGAGGATTCATGCGTTCGCAAAATTCGTCCTAAAACTTGCCTGAAATAAAGTTCTGTCTTCACAAAACTTAAATGGCAACAGACTTGTAGACGTGGGATATCGGTTCCCTCACTAATCATTCCGACGCTGATAATCCACTGAGTCGTTCCGTTTCGATACCCATTGATTTTTTCTAGTGGATTTTCATGATAGTAAGTGACTATCTCTGTACTTTGCTCATATCTCTCAGTCAAAACTTTCTGAATTTCGATTGCATGTCCTACTGATGAAGCAACAACCAAACCACCGGCATTAGGGTTATCCATACGTATATCTGCTAGCTTTTTGCAACCAAGGCCAAGTACATAAGTCATTGCATCAATATTTTGCAAAATGCTTTGATACGGAGTTGCTGATTGCTTTAAAAGGTCAGGAATTGACGAAAATGACTTTGATTGTCCACTTTCTGAAATAGATAAGCGATCATTATCAATTAGTACAATTTTAGGTGAGCGGCAGACCTTATCGATAATCGCTTGCTTTAAACCGTATTGATAATCACAGTGGATACGACCTTCTGCATCAGAATACTGTGCTAACGTAATTGGCAATAAATCTGAGCGCCAAGGAGTGCCAGATAGGGATAATGTAAACGCAGCAATCCCTTGAATTTGTCTCAAAATTTGCTCACCCCATACATTAGCATTTTCAATTTCATCACCTGAACAATGGTGAATCTCATCAAATACAACCAATACGCGGTGCTTTTTAATTGTTTTCCAAAAGCTATCTCTAAGGTATTTCATACTCTGATATGTAAACGATGCACCTATTGAACCAAGTCCACCGGAAAAAGAGCATCCCAATCGCCATGAAAAGGTATTTTTGATACCATCAGCAATCGTTAATGATGGCGAAAAACAGAGGACCAGGTCAATTTTGTCTAAGTCATACAGCCTTTTGGCAATTTCGGCAGCGGCCACCGTTTTTCCAGCCCCTGGAGTCGCCTGAACCTGAAAATGTGAATGTCCAGCTAGATACTTTTCTAAAGCCGATCCAACACACTCCTCTTGCCATAGTCTTAACATTTTACTTCCCCACAATTACTAAGCTTTAGGGCGTGATTAAGAACATTTATTTTGGCTAGATATCTAACAGAGCGTTCTCTAGTTTCTTCGGATAGTTTTAACAATGATGATTTCTGTAAAGGTAACCTTTCAGACAATAGTTGAAATTCTTCGATCTCAGCTAAAGCTATCGCAAGTTCAGCTTCATACTTTCGTCGTTCCAAAGTCAGCTCATCAAGGGTAAGTGCTTCATCCGAATTTTTTACGACTGTTTTTAGCTTTTGTTGCTTACGCTTTTTCGGTTTGAATACAGTTTCTTTAAACTGCTCTGATTTGTGGTATGTCCTAGTCCGTCCTTGACCCTCAGTCCAAAGTAGCCCTTTCTTTTCTAAAGGTAATAACTGACGATAAAGAAATTTACGCGCTTCCGTTATGTCCTTAAATTCTCCCGTAATCGTTAGTAGTTCGTCCCTTAAAGCAGGAACAGTTAATCCATCAAGTCCTTTCTCGATGAATAGGGTAAAAATGTATTCATTAATCGCTGTTTTCTTCGTCATAAGAGCTCAACTACGAAACAAAATACGGATTATAGTCCGTGGCTATAAAATCCGCAATGACGGATATTCTTTCATTTTGAGTACCATTAAAAATGAAAGACTTAGCAAAACGGTTTGGGGATAACCTACGTAGAGAGCGCAAGCTTAAAGGTATATCTCAGGATAAATTGGCCATTTCAGCAGACATCGACCGGAGCTATGTCGGTCGTATCGAAAGAGGAGAGGTCAACATCACTCTAGAAAAGGTGTACCAGTTGGCAAGAATTCTTGGTTGCGATGTGCGTGATTTACTTCCATAAGGGAAACCCTAACTTGTGTAATTCATAGGAACTTACTCACCTAAGTGCTTACATACAGGTCAAGAGAAATCTGCTTTAGTGAACGCATGGAGAAATGAGATCAGAGTATGATAAGATCACTATCATAAAATATACTTGGTAGATAATATGACACATATATACAGCCAATACGAAGACTTGTGTAAACGAGTTATCGATGAAGGTATTTGGATTGAGAACGATAGAACAGGCAAACGATGCTTAACCGTTATCAATGCAGATTTAGAGTATGATCTGACCGCGAATGAATTTCCTCTAGTAACAACGCGCAAAGCTTTTTGGAAAAGTGCTATCGCTGAGATGCTAGGTTACTTACGTGGCTATGACAACGCAGCTGATTTTCGAAAATTAGGTACCAAAACTTGGGATGCCAACGCCAATCAGAATGAAGCCTGGCTTAATAATCCTCATCGTAAAGGTGAAGATGACATGGGTCGTGTATACGGCGTTCAGGGACGGAAATGGGCGAAACCTGATGGTGGTTTTGTCGATCAATATAAGAAGATCATTGCTCATTTAAGCAAAGGTATTGATGACCGAGGTGAAATCCTCAACTTTTACAATCCTGGCGAGTTCCACATGGGCTGTTTACGCCCCTGCATGTATAGTCACCATTTTTCACTGCTAGGTGATACCCTTTATTTAAATAGCACTCAACGTAGTTGTGATGTGCCTCTCGGCTTAGTCTTTAATCAAATCCAAGTAGCTTGGCTACTCCAGATTACAGCTCAGATCACTGGGTTAAAGGCCGGAAAAGCGTTCCATAAGATCGTCAATGCCCATATCTATGAAGACCAAGTTGAGCTAATGAAAGATCAGATCAAAAGAGAACCTTATGCCGCACCTAAGCTCATTATCAACCCAGAGATCAAATCACTTGAAGACTTGGAAACATGGGTAACAGTTGATGATTTCGAAGTTGTTGGCTATCAACATCACGAACCAATCAAATACCCATTTTCGGTTTAGCTTATAAAAAATAATGGGACATCAAGTCCCATTATTTTTTTCTGATTTTTCGTTGAGTAAACTCTCCAATAACTCAATCCTATCCTCAAGCATTTTTTTATCGTTCCGTTCTTTTCCAATTTCTGATTTGTGCCATTCAAGACTTTCATAATCACGCCTAGAGCGTATTCTTAATTTATCTAACTCTCTTTCTGATTCAGAATATTTAGTAAACCAATGTAAAATTTCTAGCTTTGATTGATCGAGTAACGCTTGTAAGTTCTGTTCTTGTTGCTTTTTAGTAACTCGGTTGCGCTTTAAATCTTCTTGTCTCTGATTTTTTATTATTTCGAGCTCAACACCAACCCAAGCCCTCACTCCATTTGGGTCAAAAGTATTACGATGAAGTCCAGTTAACTCAATTACTTGAGCTTTAGTTGTCTTTAACTTCTTATCTTGCCTTATAGAATCCAGTGCAGCCCATATTTTATCTGTATTTTGATCAAACAATTCTTTGTTTTTTTCATCGTATTCAGCCATCAGATCAACTCCTCGCCCAAATAATTTAAAACTCTTTTAGACTCTTCTATTGCTTCAGCTATCTGATCTTGCCTGTCTTCGTATCCTTCTGCACCGACCAACTTAATATTAGAAAGATATATTTCGCGCCACCTTGGCGCATTTGCTTTAGTTACTACAGCATTGTGACAACGAACTGGGTTACATCTTAAGCCACCAATACACGGCAAGGTCTCATCAAAATCCTCAACGCCACCAAAACAGTAACCACTTCCGACATTAATAATCGCCAGTCCTTGTTTAACCATTGCTTCGTATATTTCTTCTTCTGAGTAACCAGCTTCCATGCATCCATTAAAGAACTTTTTGATTTTTGAAATATGCTCATCAGCTTTCCCCCCCATGTATTTACCGTTCGGATCAAAATTAGCTTTTACAGCTTCTAATTCAGCCTCATGTCTAAAATTTACTGACTTACCTTCAACACTTATTAACTGATTTGCAATCCCTCCATAACCAAGCGTTGTTTGACTCACTTTCCCCTTACGCGCGAGCGCCTCCGTTGCAGAGACAATATGCTTTAGCTGATAAGAAATAACAGGTAAGCCAACATCAGCTCGGTACATTTGATGCGCAAGGCTATGTCTGAATACATAGCCATTGATCTTACTGTTAATATCTTTTGAGGATACCCCCATTAATACTGAGAAGCTTTTTTCAACTATATGGGTAAGATTGCCCATCGGGGTATTAGTCTCGTCTGGCATTAATGTAAAAGTATTTGCAAATACATATGTGTTTTGAAATACCTTTCCGCCTATCAACTCGACAACCTTTATGGCATCGATCATTATTGGTATAGCTATCCAGCGATCATTAAACAAATTCCAGCGATTATCTCGTCCCTTGTGTTCTTCTGAAACGATAGTCTTATCTTCTAAGTCCAGACATCCACTAATTTTTAGATCAGAATACACATTTGGTCTTGCGCCCATGAGAGTCCCGATCACCCATAGTGCAGAGTAAAATGCTTTATTAATTGCTATTTGAATAGGTCCGGTAACGCATAATTTTTTTTGTAATATATATGTTATCTGCTCTCGTGTTAGTTGCACACTGCAATCAAGTTTAGCTATATGATTAGCTGGAAAAGTAGTATTGATATCTGCGAGTGAGTATCCTTGCTTATTGAGACGGTAAGCACCATAGTCTTCAAAGTTTTCCTTTGAATATTTAAACTCTTTATGGCTTGAAGCGAGTGTCTCATAATGTTTTGTGATTACAGGATCATTCACTTTTTCGTCAACTGCTTTTAAAAAACTCACGATATTAAATGACGCTCTCTTAAGAGCCAAATCGAAGTTTTTAGTTTCAAGGTAGGGTAATTTTTCTTTTTTCTGATTATTATTTTTATTAGAGTTTTCCTTATATGCTTTTTTTATTGCTTCATAATCAGCATCACACTTAATACCAATGCTTTCTTTTGTTTTATGACAACCTAAATAATCAAAAAAAACTTTATAACCAGTTGGATTTTGCTTCTCTGACACTATTTTCAACTTGGTCCTTTTAGCCGCTTCTTCAAAGTCTAGCAGAGTTATATCACCAAGTTTATGACACTGTTCTTGTATATACTCTTTTCCAAGTCTCCTCTCGACTTGAGAGAAAACAAAATTCAAAAATCTTAGTCCATTTTTGAATGGAGCAATCAAGGTGTTGGGCTGTAGTTCGTTTTTCTTACTACCAAATTCTTTTGGTGACGAATAAACACTCAAAAATAAGCACTTTAGTTCGGTTATGACTCCTAATGGAATATGGCTATAGTCGCTAAAGTCAAGCTGAACTTTTGATATAGAGACTGAAGGTGCTCTGTTTGAAGTATCTTCATCGAAATCCCATAACATGTCACGAAAAACACTCTTCTTAGATATAGGCAGTGTAGCAAGTTGAACGATATAAGGACTAATATCATCAACTAGTTCGTCAGAATTAGTTTTGTTTAAAATCAGTAAATTAGAAAATACATCTTGCCAATATTGATTTATTAACTGCAAGTGTTCGAGATGCTGTTTTTTCACTATTAACCACCCCAACTATCTAATATAGTGGTTTCTATAAATAACGAATTTTCTTTCGCCAGTATTAAAGTATCCTCCTCAAACTCTGAAGTTTCAGGGTTTAAAATATCGTCAAGTAGTGATAGATTTTCTAACACAACAACATGGTAAGGAGTATTAACTACTTCGCTACTTTCTAATGTTGCCAAATAGTCTCTTTGCATTGCAAAAAGCTCTGGAAGATGTTTCTCAGTCAACATAACATTATCACAAGAAAGGCACTTATTATATTGTGAACAGGGTCTTCCCTTAACATACAAGGATGATTTTTTGATAAATTCAGGTGGATCAAATATGTTTTTACAACCACCAAGTGGCGTTTTCATTATGATTTGATTATCGTCATATCTACGCCGTTTTTTCTGATGAGAATTATGCTTATTTGTTCGAATAGCCTTACTGTAAACCCCTTCTATTGCTTTCCTTGCTTTATCTTTTATAACTCTATCGAAATCTAATTTCTCTAGGTAGCACATTGTCGTATAAATAGAAGCATGCCCTAATAAATATTGGATCTCCCTTATTGAAACACCAGCATCGACTAACTCACTCACTAGAGTAGGTCTGAATCTTGTTGTAGTGAGCACCAATGGATTACCATCATCATCTTCCAACTGATATTTATCGACCAGTTCAGAATAGAAATTGGACATAGTTGATTCAGTTATAGTTATGCATTTTTTGTAATATGTTATAAAAAGTCTATTTGATATCTCACTTGGCGCATATTTTCTTGCCTCAGAAGTTAACTGAATAACTTCATTAAATACTGTTTCGACAAATTGCTTTTGGCTTATTGTTAACCATTGAAGATCAGCTTGAAACAGGTCTAGATGAATCATCTTTTCTCCTGTCGATCTTTCTTTCCAATAAGTTAGACAAGGCTTATTAGTCAAAGGGTGATTTTTTTGGTAATCGTCAATTTCCAGATCTAAGATAGGGTTTAAATTCATACCAAGGACTTGTGCCATCTTTAATACATACAATCCCACATCCCGCAGTGCAGTTCTTCTAGTTTTTACCCCCCATTCATCATACAATTCATTAAGGGAAATTCTTCTTGAGGTCACGTAATTATTTAATTTTCTCTGCCCAACAGTGTATTGTTTTATTAGCTCTTTATTTCTATAGATGGGAACACAGTTACAATGATCTTCAAAAATAATCCTTGCCTGGATCTTTGGATCATCAAAATCAGCTTGTTTTCTGTCTAACTTTTGATACGGCGCTAACTTCTTTTTAACAAGTACAATTTCCTGCTCTAACATCTCGTGTATTTGTTTTCTCTCGTAAGGCGAGTATGGCTTATATGCTATAGACTCTCTTACAATTTCAAATCCATCAGCAGGGTAATAACTGAAATTGTAACTGCGAATCGTTTTCAGTTTATCCAGCGTCACTCGCAATGACGACAACGTTGAATTAGCAGTTGATGTTGCTAATACTCCTTCGCCAATTTTTTCACCTAGATACTCTTTAAAATCCCTTAGCGACCATGAATTAAAACATTTTTTAAAACTACTATTTGGTGAAATTTCTTTGCTCTCAAGGAAATCACAATAATGTTTGTACCCGGTATAATAACTAGTAATTCCTGATTTAGACGAAATATTCAAAGAGCCAATAGCAAAAGCATGTTGTACATCCTCATAGCGCCCTCTTTTAGAACTAAAGTCATCAATTGATGTGAGTTTCTTATCTCTTAATTTACTAAATACTGAATACTTACTCTCTTCTTGATTCAAACGTTTTTCTCTGCGAGCTTCATCACGTTCTTTCATTGTTTTATAATCGATGCCTTTAATCTCTATAACTTCTCTGGAAAAACGTAAATATTCGGCCCTCAACAAAGGACGTGCAATAGCTTTACTATGGGTTGGAATTAAGTGGCTGAATGTTTTCTGAGTTATCACATTTCTAAACATTGGAAGTGCTAGTTTTTCTTCATATGTTAAGCTGTTTTTCCACTTAAGGAAAATCCTACGATTATTCAAATCATAACCAATAGCATGACTGCTATTTTTAATTTCACTATATGGAAGAGAGACTTTGTACTCCAATAACAATTTATTAAGCTGTTTTCTGAGATCAAGTAATTCTGGTCCCTCGAGCCGTTTGACCTTACATGAAAGCTTATTTGATAAGTATTTTGTAGAAATAAGGCCATACTGTTCAAAGTAACTATCCGGATTTTTATCTACCAACTTTGAATTAAACATACCAACAATTGACAGCTCAACATCCCATAACAGATCTGGATTAACTTTACATTCAGAGATAAAGTCGCTCATCAATGTAACAATCGTGTCATCGTCAACATTCTTTAAAACACCTAATGACTTAAGCTCCGCATTTATTTTTTTGATGTCTTCTTTCAAATATAAGCGTATTGGATTATATCCTATCGGTGCTTTACTAAATAAAAAACGCAAATCGATTGAATTTTGACTTATTGAGACGTTCTGTTTTTGTTCATTCGTTAATGACGCCCACCAATCCAGCAAACGGGATCTATATGCTACACGGTCAAACAAAACATCTAACGACTTGAGTTCTTTATCAATATTATCGATTTCTTTATGAAAAATTTGCCTTACCACATGATATTTTATAGGTGAATCAGCAAATAGATCTCGCAGATCTATGGTGTTATTTACAACTGGTAAAGTTTTCTTTTGATCATTAGTTAACGACTGCCACCAATTGAGCAGACGAGCTCTATAAGCTTCATGATCAAACAAAACACCTAAAGACTTAAGCTCGGCTTCTATCTTATTGATATCATCTTTTAAGTATTGGCGTATTTGGACGTAAGTCACCGGAGCATCACTCAGTCTATCACGTAAATCAATTGTATTTTGATTCGTTGGAACCGTTAGCTTTTGTTCATCAGTTAAAGAGTGCCACCAATTGAGTAGACGCTTTTTATATATTTCAACATCTAATAAAACACCTATCAACTTAAGCTCTGTGTCTATCATCTTTATCTCATTTTTCAGATATTCACGAACTTTTCGATGAGAAACCGCTACATCACTAAACAAATTTCGCAAGTCAACAGTATTATTTGTCTTTGATGTTGGAACTGCTTTCTTTTGATCATTAGTCAATGACTGCCACCAGTTGAGCAGACGGACCTTATATTCTTCACTATCGGGTAAAACACCTAACGACTTAAGCTCCGCATCTATCTTTTTGATGTCTTCTTTCAAATACATACGCAATGTATCGTATTTAATTGGAACATGACTAAATAGCTGATGTAAATCAATCGTTTTTAGCTGAGTGATTGGAACCGCTTTCTTCTTTTCGTCTGTTAACCCTCGCCACCAGGTATTCAAGATCGTTCGGTATTCTTCAGATTTCATTTCGGTGCTTCCTTTTCAATCTAGTTCGATCTTTTAATTTTTTCATTAACTGATATCTTTTGAGTGGAGCACCGTTGTTATCTACAAATTTTTCCCATACTCCGACAGGTATTTTGGTGTACTTTTGTGTTGTATCTAATGATTCATGTCCAAGGCATTGTTGTAAAAGCAAAAGTCGGTCTAGCTGTGATTTGCCTAAATCTTCAGAATTGAGAAGCATAGCACCAAAACCATGTCGAATTTTGTGTGGTGATAACGGCGAGT
Organism: Vibrio sp. Of14-4; assembly: GCF_022347625.1. Classification (NCBI taxonomy): domain Bacteria; kingdom Pseudomonadati; phylum Pseudomonadota; class Gammaproteobacteria; order Vibrionales; family Vibrionaceae; genus Vibrio; species Vibrio sp. Of14-4. Next base: position 32,101 of record NZ_JAKRGI010000013.1, read on the forward strand.
TGATCAATCCAAGCTTTAAAGCTCTTTTAGACAGTTTTTTAATTAGCTTACTAACTGCCTTTTCGGTGTAAGGATTACCATTTTGATTCAAGAAGGCTGGAACAGGAGTATCACCCCATTTACGTTTGTGTTTCTTGAATTCAAGGCTTGAGTGATATCTCTGGACTCTATTAATCGTTTCTTTTGAAACAACTGTATATCTATATTTTGCTTCTCTCCCCCGCCCCTTATTACCTTTAATTTCTATTGATACATAATCACTAGGTATCTGAATTGTATTGCCATCCACAATTACGCTCTTACGAGACTCTCTGGATAACTGTAAAATACTTTCTTGAGATATATCTTTTACTTCAGCTCTACGGACACCTGAGTCGTACATGAATTGAATGAGACTTTTTTCTCTTTCATGATTAGCGACGAAAATCAAAGCTTCAACATCAGTAAAAAGCGCAGGCCTAATTAGCGACTCCTTGGCAGCTACGACTAAACTTCCATTTTCATAAGGATTTTCTTCCCTCAAGAGTTTGTAGCCAGCAGGAGGATTGCATAGAAATTCCGAGAAGAACCTGCCGTAAGTCGCATCTCTGTTTGCTAGGGTTTTTCCACCTAGTGCAGGTTTATCTAACCCTTTTTTATCCTTATCGCGTCTACAATAATCAAAATACTTCTGAATTTCTGTCGCATGCACTGTCAACAAACAATCATCTCTCTTAGTTCCAATGTGATTATCATCATGTGTAATCAGGTACTTAACTAAGTAACGTAAGTTGTTTGCGTATGTATTTACAGAATTATCACTATGATTTCTTCTGTAATCAGTAAGGAAGTCGGAGATGAGTGGCAACAACTCCATTTGGTCATTAAAGACAGCAACACCTTCAGCAAGTAGAAGCACATTTGGATATTCTTCAAAATCTTCATGCGCAACAGATTTTGATATATCAAGATTCTGACCAGACGATATGACAACAGACTTATCCATAAAACCTCGCACTGTGCATTAAATTTACACAACATTATGATTAATTACGTATTGTGCAAATCAAAATGAACACAATAAATTCAACATTAACAGAAACGAGGATTATTTTACTTACTGATTATGCATTTTGTGCAGGGGATTATAAAAGAGGCACATCACAAGAGCGCTGAGTACTGTTCAAGTACAAGGTATCACCAAGCAGAGAAAAATGATGACTATACATGCATGGACGTAGGCAGCCCATGTGAAATTCTCCGGGGTTATAGAAATTGAGGATTTCTCCCCTATCATCAACACCTCGGGTTAAATCATCGACAATCTTCCGCAATTGATCGACATAGCCACCATCTGGCTTTGCCCAAGAGCGTCCCTGAACACCATAAACACGGCCCATATCATCGGTGCCTTTTCTATATGGGTTATTCAACCAAGCCGAATTTTGGTTAGCGTTTGCATCCCATGTTTTCGTGCCAAGTCTGCGAAAGTCCTCGGCGTTATCATAACCTCGGATATAACCGAGTAGTTCTGCAACCGCGGCTTTCCAAAAGCTTTTTCTGGTTGTCACCAAGGGAAACTGATTCTGAGCAACGTCATAAGTGAGATCTGAGTTAATCACAGTTAAGCAGCGTTTGCCTGTACGTTCATTTTTGACCCACTCACCGTGGTCTACAATACGCTGACACAGATCTAAATATTGTTTCACATTTGTTCCTTATTTTATTTCGTCTGCTGTGGGATCACATCTTTATAGTGGCCACGTTTATATGCCCACAACATCATCAAAATGCCGCCAATAACCATAGGCAATGACAAAATTTGTCCCATGGATATAAAGCCGCCAAATAACCCTAAGTGCGCATCGGGTTCACGAACATATTCAACTAAGAAACGGAATGAACCATAGCCCGCTAAAAACAATCCAGACACGGCGCCAAGTGGACGTGGCTTTTTGATAAACCAATTCAAGATCAGAAACAAAACAATCCCTTCAAGGGCCATTTCATATAACTGAGAAGGATGGCGAGGTAGAGGCCCGCCAGTTGGGAAAACCATTGCCCATGGCACATCCGTTACACGTCCCCAAAGCTCGCCGTTCATAAAGTTACCAAGTCTACCCATACCTAAACCAAAAGGAACCAGTGGGGCAATAAAGTCAGCAACTCCGAAAAACGTACGGCCATTTTTTTTGGCATACCAGAACATGGCGCTAATCACACCCAACAAACCACCATGGAATGACATGCCACCAGTCCAAACTTTGAATAAGTAAAGAGGATCTTGTAGGAAGAGATCAAAGTTGTAGAATACAACATACCCTATACGGCCGCCGATGACGACACCTAGGAATCCAGCAAATAAGAGATCCGAAACCTGTTCTCTTGTCCAACCGCTATCAGCTTGGTCTGCTCGTCTATTAGCCAACCATAGAGCAAACGCAAAACCAATTAAATACATCAAACCGTACCAACGAATTGACAAAGGCCCCAGAGAGATCAGAACAGGATCGATATTGGGGAATTCAAGGAATCCTTGAGACATAAAACTACCACTCTTTTGGTGTTAAGATAATTAAATGAGAGTTCGTTACCACAGCATAGTTCCCGCTACAAATAGTAAAAACACCGCAAAGATTTTTTTCAATGTATGAGTCGGCAAAGATGTCGCCATTTTAGCACCAATACGTGTCGTCAACATGGACGCTGATGCAATCGCGACAAGGGCAGGTAAATAAACATAGCCCAAACTATACATTGGCAGAGATTGTGCCTGATAACCATGCAAGATGAAACCTATCATTCCCGCCATGGCAATAAAACACCCACACACAGAGGAAGAACCAACAGCCTTGCGCATTTCCACACCATGACGGTTAAGAAAAGGAACTGATAATGAGCCACCACCAATACCCGCAAGACTTGATACCATACCAATACCAGTACCAATAGAGATAGTCGCCAAGTTGCCTGGCATGGTTTTAGTGCTCTGCCTTTTAATCGAGAACAGCATTTGGATAGCCAAACCTAACACAATAAAACCAAAGACCTTAGGCAAATATTCAGCTGGTAGCCATTCGGCAATATTTGCTCCGAAAAAACCACCAACCACAACGCCAGGCATCAACCACTTAACAACATGAATATCGACATTACCGAGCTTAAAGTGATTAAAAGCTGAAGAACCTGAAGTGACGATAATTGAAGCAAGAGAAGTGGCTAGTGCTATTTGCATACAAATTGAAGGATCGATTCCGGCAAGTGGTAAAAGAAATAGTAATGCGGGTACAACAATTAAACCACCACCAATACCGAGTAGCCCTGCCATTATCCCCACAACTCCCCCAAGAAGGACTAGCATAGCTAAAAATTCAATATTCACATCGTTCCTTTTTTATTTTCCTGCGCGGATAAAGCCAGAGAAGCCTTTGTCATCAAAGAAGGTTTTCATCATAGTATAAATCTCGTTACCATATGGCTTCATCAAAGCTTGAGTAGCGAGATCCTGTAATTCATGGCTGTCTGTGTGTCGCAGTAAATACTTAATTTTTGCCACGTTTGAGGTATTCATACTCAAGCTTCGATATCCAAGGCCAACCATAAGCAGAGCCCCGATAGGATCGCCAGCCAATTCTCCACAAATACACACGGGTAACTTGAGTTGCTCACATGTTTGATGAATATGCTCAAGCGCCATCACAACAGATGGATGCATAGATTCATAAACATCGGCCACCCGAGCATTGTTTCGATCGACGGCCAGCAAGTATTGGGTAAGATCGTTGGTGCCAATTGATACAAAATCGACTTTCTCTGCAATAAGAGGCAACAAATATATCATAGATGGAACTTCAATCATGACTCCAATGGCCGGCATAACGATTCTACTGTCTTGCTTAGCCAGTTCCAAATGAGCACGATCGATCAATTCCAAAGCACTATCAAGTTCTTGGGTACCTGAAACCATAGGAAGTAAAATACTGAGATTTTGATGATCGACACTCGCTTTCATCATAGCTCTTATTTGCATTAGAAAAATATCTGGATGATCGAGTGTAAAGCGGATACCTCTCCACCCTAGGAAAGGGTTATCTTCCTCTATGGGTAGATAAGGTAATGCTTTGTCCCCTCCTATATCCAGAGTACGCATTACTACACGTTTATCTGGGTATGTGTTAAGGACCGCTTTATACTGAAGGACCTGCTCCTCCTCAGATGGGAAACGATGATGGAGTAAAAAAGAAATTTCCGTTCTATATAAACCCACGCCATCAACACCTTGATTTATTGCTATGTTAGCGTCAGCGCTAAGTCCGGCATTGAGCATTATTTCGATACGTACATTGTCCTTGGTCTGCGCAGGTTCGAGGGCTGTTTGATTGACCAAGGTAGCAAGCTCTCCTTCTTCATCAACCAACTCACCATATTCCCTCAGCAATTGCTCATTAGGTGAAATAAATAACTTGCCACTGTATCCGTCTACAATACCCTTCTTGCCATTAATTTCCTTTAGGTTTAACGTAACCCCCATCACAGTGGGGATCCCGAGAGCCCGAGATAATATTGCCGCATGAGAGTTTGCCGCTCCTTCCAGAGCGACGACAGCAAGTAACTTTTTTCTCGGTACGGACGCAAGCAATGTTGCTGTCAACTCACGAACAACCAAAATCACAGGTTTTTCAAATTCTGGTTGGCTCCTCTCAGTATTCTGGAGAAAAAAAAGCAGGCGCTGTCCAAGTTCTTTCACATCCTGAGCTCGCTCACGCATATATACATCTGACATTTTTGCAAAGCGATTAGAGTAGCTCTCAACCACTTGCCTCAATGCCCAATCCGCGCGGTCTCCTTTTTGCACCTGACTTTTGAGATCCTTGCGGAGCATAGGGTCATTGAGCAAATGTGTAAACAGATCAAAAATAGCGAATGCATCTTTGTTAATTTCACCATCAAATTTTTTTCGCATTCTACGAAAATCACTTAGGGCTTCTTCAATCGCTAGCAGTAATACCTCTTGCTCACGTTCGATATCTAGAGTTGATGCAGGATACACCTCTGATAAATCAACTAGGGTGTCGTCCCAACGAAACTCACCAATAGCAACACCCGAAGAAGCGGCAATACCTCTAATCTCATCTTGACCTTTCTCTAAGCGCCATTGGCCTTGGCTTTGGGCATGGGCAATAATCACAGCCAGCTGCGCAGCAAGTGTTACCAGAAATGACTCTTCAATTTCATTAAATTGACGGGGTTGCTTTTGCTGCACGACCAAGACGCCAAGCACTTGTCTGCGGTAAATAATGGGAGTGCCAAGAAAACTATGGTAGATTTTTTCACCAAGCTGAGAAAAATATTTGAAATTAGGGTGTTTTGAAGCTTCTGCAAGATTTAACGGTTCAGCACTGCGCTTAACTAGACCAACTAGCCCTTCACTGAAGCTTATGTGGATTTTTTTTCCCTTAAACTTAAGCCCCTTTGTAGCCATCAGTTCTAAACGCTGCATATCTTCATTGGCAAGGTAAACCGTGCAGCATTCAGTCTTCATCGCACTGCACGTTTGCGTAACGAGAACTTTTAAAGCCTGATGAATATCCTCTAATTTGGATACCTGTTCAACAATGTCCCTTAGTTGAGAAAGCATGTCTACCCTCTTCTGTGCTTACGCTTACCTTTCGCTTTACGCTCCTTAAATGGCATAGCCACCGAAGAAAACTCTTTCATTGCCCTGCGATAAACATCGCGTTTAAAAGACACAACTTGCCTAACCGGGTACCAATAACTTACCCACCGCCAACCATCAAACTCAGGGGCATTTCCTCGCTGCATATTAATCCGTGATTCATCACAGTCTAAACGAAGAAGAAACCACTTCTGTTTTTGTCCAATACAGACAGGTTTGGAGTCCCAACGAACCAATCTTTTCGGTAACTTATATCTTAACCAATGACGACTTGTTGCGACGATCTTGACATCTTTACTAGTAAGACCAACCTCTTCGTATAACTCCCTATACATTGCCTGCTCAGGAGTTTCCCCATCATCAATTCCTCCTTGAGGAAATTGCCATGAATGTTGTCCGTATCGTTTAGCCCAGAAGACCTGACCATGGTTGTTACAAATTACTATCCCGACATTCAAGCGGTAACCATCGCCATCTATCACTGGCCGACCTCTAATAAATTCTTAATTACTGTGATTTTTCCACATATCCCCAGATGTAGCAAACATCCTCTTCTAATTGACACATAAAACATGCAGTGCAAAACAGTTTATGAATAAAAATCCCCCCAATGGATAGTTATTCACATAACAATGAGAGACTCACCACATTTATTCACCTTTTCTGTGTATAAGTATGTGAAGAATTCAAAAAAATGAGAATTGCTTAGTCTTAAGATTAAAGCTCCCAGTTGATTTTTTTGACGAACAAGGAAATAAAATAAATTAAAATCATAGTCTTAATAAAAAAATACAACCCCTAAAAAAAAAGAGTAAAGCTAGAATCACGACTAAACCTTAGATCGGTCAAAGATCCATCAGGGTTCAATTTATCCACAAAAAGATCTTGCCAGATACCTATTTTTCGTAAAATACAAGCCCTAAATCATCAAAAAAACCTGTTTATTCATACACTCTCCATTAGCGATTTCCTATGTATCTACATAGTGTGTGGATAACTTGGCTGACAGTGATCTTTTTATCGAGTAAGATCGACGGTAAGCACTTTTAACTATAAATCCGGTACAATAAAGTCATACCAAAGATCAAATAAAGCACTATGAAAGTTGAACCAAAATCTGAACAGGAACTATTTCAACGAGCAATGGAGGTTGCAGGTATTAGCTTTAAGGAATTGGCACAAGAAGCCAACCTGACAGTTCCACCAAACCTAAAAAAAGACAAAGGCTGGGTAGGCCAGCTCATAGAATGGCACTTGGGTGCGCCTGCAGGAAGTAAAGCTGAGCAAGACTTTAAACATCTAGGAATCGAATTAAAAACGATACCTATTAGTTACACAGGTAAACCATTAGAAACAACCTTCGTCTGTGTGGCACCATTGATCGGAATCCAAGGGCTAACATGGGAAACTAGCCACGTATGTAATAAGCTTTCTCGAGTACTATGGGTCCCAGTTGAGGGCGAACGGGAAATACCGCTCGCTGACCGCCGAGTTGGAACCCCCCTAATATGGACACCTAGTGAAGAAGAAAACGCTCAACTCAAAGCAGATTGGGAGGAGTTGATGGAAATGATCGTCCTTGGTCACGTGGAAAAGATTACCGCCCATCATGGTCAAATTCTGCAACTTAGACCAAAAGCAGCTCACAGCCGCATCTTGACTGAGGCATATGGAGCCTCTGGGAAACCGATTATGACCTTACCGCGCGGTTTCTACCTTCGTACACAATTTACTTCAAGCATTCTAGAAAAACATTTTTTCTAATGCGTTGTTAGGGATAGTTCAACATCATAATATAATGGACCATCGCCTGCCCCACATTCATCATAGGTATTGTGCAAACGCAGATATGCTTTATTAATCCCAAGCTTTAATAGTGCTTCTCTGACCATGTCTAGAGATTCGAAATGAATAAGCTCATCCTTTTCTTTAATCGGCTCTAATCTGTGTTTATATTCAACAGCAAGAAGATAGTGAGACAGATCAGAGCACCCTATTACAAAAACTTTCGGCGGCTGATAGTTATCTTTATGATGACCGTGGATCCATTTATCTAGTTGACTTTTTTGCATACTTCACCCCCATGTTAGATTTTAGTTAACATTAACAGTTTTGCGAAATTGTTACCGAGATAGATTTCATCCAACGCTTCGATACCCTATATTGGTATAAAAGCGATTAGTGTAAGGAAGGTTTATGCAATACAACAAGTTACCTCACTCCTCTCTTGAAATCAGTCAGATATGTCTCGGCACTATGACCTATGGTGAACAAAATTCAGAGAGAGAAGCATTTGAGCAGCTAGATTACGCACTAGAGAGAGGGGTAAATTTTATAGATACTGCAGAAATGTACCCAGTCCCACCCAGCTCTGAGAGCCAGGGGTTAACAGAAACATACATTGGTAACTGGCTAAAAAAGTCAGGGAAACGAGAAAAAGTCATCCTAGCCACCAAAGTCGCAGGCCCAAGAAATATACCCTATATTCGCGACAATATGAGTCTAGATCGACGCAATATTCATCAAGCGATCGATGACAGTTTAAAACGACTACAAACCGATCATATCGACCTCTACCAACTTCATTGGCCACAGAGACGTACAAATTGTTTCGGCCAACTCAATTACCCCTATCCAGATCAACAAGAAGATGTGACTTTAATCGAAACTTTAGACAGTCTCGCCAGTCTTGTTCAGGCAGGAAAAATACGTTACATCGGCGTATCCAATGAAACGCCATGGGGGGTAATGACACTACTTCGCTTAGCAGAAAAACATGAACTCCCACGTATTGTTTCTATCCAGAATCCATATAATCTTCTTAATAGAAGCTTTGAGGTGGGGTTATCAGAAATTAGTCACTATGAAGGTGTAAAGCTATTAGCATACTCACCGCTTGCTTTCGGTTGCTTGAGCGGTAAGTACCTAAATAATACTCGCCCAAAAGGAGCGAGGTGCTCTTTATTTGAGCGTTTTGTGCGTTATTTTACACCTCAAGGCATTCAAGCGACAGAAGCGTATGTGAGCTTAGCAAGGGATCACGGCTTAACTCCAGCCCAAATGGCATTAGCATTTGTTAATCAACGTCCCTTCGTTGCTTCTACCATAATAGGCGCGACCAACTTAGAACAGCTAAAATTGAACATTGATAGTTTGGATATTGAACTCAGTGAGGAACTACTTACTGAGCTTCAAGAGATAGGAACAACTTACTCCAATCCATGTCCTTAAAGAAAAACCAGTTAGATAAACCAACTGGCTTTAGTTTTGGGGCCAATTGAAACTCAATTGGCCCGATAAATTACGTCGGTATTCGCGAGGAGAGCACTCGTCGAAGGTGGCGGACACGGCGTTCGGTTTTCACATCATCAGGGACAGTATCTGCAATGCAACGGCCACCTTTTTCTAAACCTACATCACGCATAAGGTGCTCGTTAGCAAAAGGGATTTGAAACGCAGCACGACGAACTCGGCGTTTCCACTGTCTTTCTTCACGGCGTAAATCGATTTTAACTAAAAAAATAGCAAGCTTTAAATAAACAGAATGACTCATAATGATTCTCCAGTCGGTGCGGCTGGGGAAAGTCAACGATCGAACCAAAGATAGGCTTTATTTTAATTCGCTGCTTTCTCCGCAGCCAATTAAAATAAATAGGCACGGATTAATTAAATTACTTTGCTACTCTTAAAATCACAGGCACCAGATGTGATGCTTTTGTCTGAGATAAAGAAAGATTCACAAGTAGAGGCATTGTGAGATGGTACAAATTTAAAATGTGTCATTCTTTGCCTCCAAGTAAATTATTAATCCATAGTAAGATAGATATGATCTTTTAAATCACATGTTGATTATATACATACAGAAACATATATCAATTTATTTCTGTCGATAATTTATAATAAGGATTATTAATCTGATATTAGCCATGAGAAAATAAATAGAACACCATATTTCACTTAGGAAAAGTAATTATAGCCGTTTATCTGCTATTACTCGTGCTAACCTCTTACAATATGACCACACATATGAAATATGTGGTCATACCCGATTAAACCTAGCTAGTAATATCAGCAATCAGATTGTGCTTGTTGAGTAGTCGATACATAGTTGCGCGAGAAACACCGAGTTCCTTAGCTGCCATTGCAACTTGTCCCGAATGTGATTCCAATACCAGCAACAGCGCATCTCTTTCACTGCTTTCGCGTATACTCTTCAAACTGCGCTTCACTTCACTTCGCTTTGGTAGATCTAAATGCTGCTCATCCAACATCACAGTATCCGACATGAGAACAATGCGTTTTATCTGATTCATCAACTCACGAACATTACCAGGCCAATGGTATCGAGTTAGATCACGAACCGCTTCTTCAGTAAAACTCCTTGCCTGAGCGTTATATTCTTTAGAATATTCTTGGAGAAAGTGACGAGCTAAAATGGCAATATCACCAGCTCTCTCTTTTAAGCTTGGCACATTTATACGTAATACATTGATGTAATGATATAACTCATCATTAAAATTACCGTCCATTAGCGCCTTTTCAATATCACCAGAATTTGCAGCCAAAATACGTACATCTACCTCTTTAGTTCCTTCTTCCGTATCTATGGTCCCTTCCTGCAAAAATCGTAGTAAATTTAGTTGCTGAGAATGAGGCAAAGTCAAAATATCATTAAGTAGAATCGTTCCTCCATCCGCTTTCTCTAGGATAGATGGCTCAGATAAATCATCTCGATTAATACCAAAAAGATCACTTTCTAATCTTCTTTCAGACATGGCACGGCAGTTTACCGAAATAAACTCTTTCTGCGAACGAGATGATGTTTTATGCACTGCTCTAGCAACGGTTTCTTTACCCGTGCCACTTTCACCGTAAATCAAAATACTGACATCAGTCGGCCCGATGCGTTTTATCTGATCCCGCAGACGCTTAAGTGGAATAGAGTTACCAATTAGCCCCATATTGTCATTGCTTCCGTAATAGGGCCACACTTTCTTCTCGAGCTTTAACATACCAAGCTGATGCCCAATGGTACTCAATAATTGAGCATCGGGTATAGGTGCAGTAAAAAAGTCGATACAAAAGTTAACAATGAACTGGCAGATAGTATCTGAGCTTAGCTGAGATTCTCTGATAAATGCTAGCCAACGGACTTGCTTATGATTACTTACTAAATTGGCGATACCATTGAGACTAAACTCATCATGACTCAAATCAACGATACCAATACAAGGCCCTGTTTCACTAAATAATGAATCTGCTTTACGCAAATCTGCACACTGAGTACAGTACCATCCGACCTGCTCTAGGACTGATAACCATGGTTCATATGTCCCGCCTACAACAATAAGTGAACCAGGAATGGAGTCCATTCGGAATTGACTAGCCATGCAATACATCCCTTTTATTTTTTGAATTATAACTATGTGTTCCCGAAAACACGCTGACACAAGGTTACATTATCGAGACTCTTCTAGATAATCTGTCTCAAGATTAAGACTAGTGAGTTAATTATATAATTTAAAGAAAATTCCTCGCCATTTAAAAAATAAAAAAATCAATAAAACTCCACAAAACGAGATATTGAGCCAAGTTATTTATAAGCCTTTGAATGGTATATTTTTTAAACTTAGCGTTCTCTTGTGAATCGTAAAAACAATATTATTACTTGTTTAGATAAATTTAAAGTGAATTTAAAGACAAATTAAATGAATAAAAAATCATCAAGAGCATTTAAAACTTACCCCGTTAGTAAGGAAATTACTGTGATAAAAATTGCTCTTTCCGTCGAGTTCTATCGTCACGTACATCCTTAGATAACATAACAACAACAAACAAACTTAAAGTTATATTCGACAAAGGGTAAGCTATCCATATACCTGTCATACCGATTAACTTAGGCATTATATACAAGAATGGTAATTGAATGAGCATATTACCCACGGTAACAAACATCGCTTTTGACCCTTTATTGATCGCTTGGTAATAAGCTGCAACGACAACGAGAAAGCCATCAAATGCTAGCGCAAACAAGTGTAAGCGAATGCCGATAATCGCATTTTCAATCAATAATTCACTAGTGTGATTAAATACTGATACAAATTCTTTAGGAAATACATTCAACAAGCACACAGATCCAAGCCCAATCGCTACGGTACTTATCATTGCCATTTTGAGTAATTTTCTGACATTTTCTTGGTGATTTGCCCCATGATTATAACTGACTAAAGGCTGCATACCATTTGCTATTCCCTCAGCAATGAGGTAATAAACGGTAACAATATAGCCAAGGATTGCATAAGCCCCAATAACCATTTGATCACCATAATGAGAAAAAAGACTATTGTGAACTGCAATCATAAGTGCGCCATAGGCATACATGAAAAAGCTCGCAAAACCTATGCTAACAATCTTGGGTGCCAAATATAACCTGGGGCTAAATTCTGACAAGCGTAGGCGCAATGTCGCTTTATGGGAAAAAAAATAGAACACTCCGATTAGGCTTACAAACATCTGAGCCAATCCTGTCGCGATAGCAGCGCCGGTTAATTCCCAACCTAGAAAAGCGATGAAAACATAGTCAAAAAGAATATTAAGTAGAGCACCGGCAATCATTAAAGAAGTGGCAAGATTAGGGCTATTATCATTACGCAGTAAAAACGGCATAGCAATGGATCCCAGGGTAAACACGCAAGCCAGAACAAGAACCTCCAAATATTGCAAACCCAACTCAAGTACCCGCTCTTCAACCCCTTGCCAGCGTAAAAAATCGTCCGATAACCAATACAAAGCACTGGCAATAATTGGCATCAATAAAGCGAGTAGTAATAGCCCTGTTGAAAGAACCTGTTTAGCTCCTTTACTATCTTGCTGACCTTGACGAATGGAAATCAGCGCGCCAGTTCCTACGCCAACCATCATACCTATAGCCAGAATAGAGCCAATTACAGGCCATGCGACGTTAATTCCCGCTAAACCATCAGCCCCAACAAAACGACCTATAAAAATACCATCTACTACTTGGTAAAATCCTGAGACTAGCATTGCTAATACTGTGGGAAAGGTATATTTAAAAAACTGACGATGAATTGATATTTGCATAGAAAGCCATTGTATAAAATCAGTAGCAACGACGTGAATCACTCTAGATAGGTCACAGTCTGATACCTGTGTTATGTACTTGTAGGTGCGTGCTCTTGCAATAAAAAGCCGCAGTTTGACTAAACCGCGGCTTCAAACTTAAATGGTTGAGTTAACGAGATGCTTGTTTATCCATTGAGCCAGACAGCTCCCTTTTCTGTATTTGCTCATAGATTCCCTGCAACTCAAGAAATGCGTAGCGATGCTCTACATAATCAAAAACATTAAAAGAAATCGCTAATTTATAGAAAGAAACCGCTTTGGCTAAATCACGCTCAGTTCCTTTTGCCTGATAACGCTTACCTAAATAAAAATACGCTTCCGTCAATCGTTGTGCTCGAACCGTTCTATCTTTGCTCGTACTGTATATTGCATTAAAGGCATCTTTCTCAGACACCTCATCTAGCATGATTGCAACAAGAAACCATCCCCATTGCCTGTCACTATTTTTATAACGCTGCTCAAGCTCTTGTTTTGCAACATCAGGGGAAATCTCAGACTTTACTATATACAGCCATAGAGCCCTAAAAGGGTCGCTCGGATCTTGATCATAGTGCTTTTGCATATCCTCTAAGGCTAGCTCAAACCGATCACCATAATACAAAGCAATTGCCCTATTTCGGGCAGCATACGCATTCTCTGGTGCAAGCTCTAGCGCTGAATCAAACGCATCATACGCGGCATCAAAGTTTCTATTTTCAGTAAAATAAACACCGAGCAAATTAAATAAATCAGCCTGAGCAGGAACAATGGCCAATGACTGTTCGTAGTCTAGTCTTGCTAAGTTTCTCAAGCCTACACTGTCGTAGTAACTCCCTCTTTCAAAATACATCTTAGCTCGAGTTTCATTCGGCAAGTCATTCCTTTGCAGCAATTGACTCAATCTAGCGATTTGCACTTCTTGCTGTAATGTTGGTTGCAGAGCTTCCACCATTGGAGGTAATACCCAATCGGGTTGGCGATCAATCAAAGAGGAACAACCCAGATTACCCAACAAAGTCACACTTAATATGGCAGCTTGAAACCATTTCACAAATAAATACTCCTATCGCTAAAATCCTGATTGCCTAATAGACATAAAAAAGGGAGCTCAATGCTCCCTTTATACCATGCTTTAAGTCAAATTAGCTAATTACTCGGCATCAACAGATGGCTTATCTGCTACTGCTTCTTCAGCTGGCTTTTCAACTGCTTCTTTCATACTTAAACGCACACGACCTTGGCGATCAATTTCAAGTACTTTAACCTGAACTTCTTGACCTTCAGCTAGGTAGTCAGAAACTTTTTCTACACGCTTCTCTGCAATTTGAGAAATATGAACCAGACCATCTTTACCAGGTAGAATAGTCACAAATGCACCAAAATCAGCTAGGCGAGCTACCTTACCCAAGTAAATACGGCCGACTTCAACTTCAGCGGTGATTTCTTCGATACGACGAATCGCCTCTTTAGCTGCAGTACCTTCTGTTGCGGCAATCTTGATCGTGCCATCATCTTCAATTTCGATAGTTGTACCCGTCTCTTCGGTTAGAGAACGAATAACAGCACCACCTTTACCTATCACATCTTTAATCTTTTCAGCACTAATCTTCATCGTATGGATACGAGGTGCAAATTCAGATATATCTTCACGAGCGTCAGAGATAGCTTCATCCATCACGGACAAAATGTGCTTACGCGCGCCTTGGGCTTGGTTAAGCGCAATTTGCATGATCTCTTTAGTGATACCTTCGATCTTGATGTCCATTTGAAGTGCAGTAATACCTGTGTTCGTACCTGCTACTTTAAAGTCCATGTCACCTAGGTGATCTTCGTCACCAAGGATATCAGAAAGAACGACAAAATCGTCACCCTCTTTAACAAGGCCCATTGCGATACCAGCAACAGAAGACTTGATTGGCACACCAGCATCCATAAGTGCTAGAGACGTACCACATACAGAAGCCATTGAAGAAGAACCGTTAGACTCTGTGATTTCTGATACAACACGTACAGTGTATGGGAACTCTTCTACAGACGGCATAACTGCTGCGATACCACGCTTAGCAAGTTTACCGTGGCCGATTTCACGACGCTTCGGAGAACCAACAAAACCTGTTTCACCAACACAGTATGGAGGGAAGTTATAGTGTAGTAAGAAGTGATCTTTACGTTCACCCGTTAGCTCGTCGATGATTTGTGCATCGCGCTGCGTACCAAGAGTTGCAGTTACAAGCGCCTGAGTTTCACCGCGAGTGAATAATGATGAACCGTGGGTGCGTGGTAGAACACCAGTACGTACGTCTAGCGCACGAACCATGTCTTTTTCACGACCGTCGATACGTGGGTTACCAGCGATGATGCTGCGACGCACTACTGTCTTCTCTAGATCATGGAAGATAGTGTGAATTTCTTTTGTATTTGCTTCTGGATCTTCAGCAAGCAGCACTTCGTTAACTTCGGCAGCAATCTCGTGGATACGGTCGTAACGCGCCATCTTTTCAGTGATTTGATAAGCTTCAACAAGCTTCGCCTCTGCAAGTTCAGCAATCTTAGTGTTAAGCGCAGTGTTCTCTTCAGGAGCAACCCAATCCCAAGCAGGCGTAGCAACTTCAGCTTTAAACTCGTTAATAGCTTTGATAACCGCTTGCTGTTGGTCGTGACCATAAACCACCGCAGATAGCATTTCTTCTTCAGTTAGATTGTCCGCTTCTGACTCAACCATGAGAACCGCTGATTCAGTACCAGCAACAACTAGGTCTAACTTAGACGTTTCTAGTTCAGTATTGCTTGGGTTAAGAACAAGTTGACCGTCGATGTGGCCAACACGTGCAGCTCCGATAGGACCGTTGAACGGGATACCAGAGATAGCTAGTGCTGCTGACGTACCGATCATTGTTACGATATCTGGCTGAACATCAGGGTTTACAGACACTACTGTAGCGATAACTTGCACTTCATTTTTAAATGCATCAGGGAAAAGTGGGCGAATTGGACGGTCGATTAGACGTGCCGTCAGAGTTTCGCCTTCTGAAGGGCGACCTTCACGTTTAAAGAAACCGCCAGGAATTTTACCCGCAGCATATGTGCGTTCTTGATAGTTAACAGTTAGAGGGAAGAAGTCTTGACCTTCTACCGCTTCTTTTTTACCTACAACCGATACAAATACGGCTGTATCATCCATAGTAACCATTACTGCTGCGGTCGCTTGACGAGCAATAACGCCAGTTTCTAGAGTAACGGTGTGATTACCGTATTGAAACGTTTTAACAACTGGTTTTTCGAACATTGTTATTCCTTGATTCTGAGAGATCCAAATTGACTCTCAGAGTGTGTTAAATGACACTCAAGACACTACAAATCGCGACTAGTAAAAATGCACTATCTTGACGCCAGTAAACAGGGGGCAGTAATGACATTTATAATAGCCGCGACCTTTTGGTCGACGAGGTTGACTGTAATGTAATGAGCTATACCTTGACGAACTCCTACAATATGAGAACGCGCGTGCGTAGTATAACGAGTTAAATTTGATTTGGCTAAATTTAGCCAACAAAAAAGGGGCAAAAGCCCCTTTTTCGACAAACTGCTCTATGCAATCGCTAAATTAGCGACGTAGGCCTAGACGCTTGATTAGGTCATGGTAACGATCCAGATCTTTACCTTTTAGGTAGTCTAGAAGCTTACGACGACGAGAAACCATACGTAGCAGACCACGACGGCTGTGATGATCGCCTTTGTGTGCTTTGAAGTGACCTTGTAGGTGGTTAATAGAAGCAGTAAGTAGAGCTACTTGAACTTCTGGTGAACCTGTGTCGCCTTCGCCACGTGCGTAGTCAGCAACGATTGCTGCTTTAGTTTCTGCATTCAGAGACATAATTCTCTCCTAATAAGAGTAAGTTAAACATTGTGCCAGCCAATCTCTGATTCAGCCGACACGAGAAGCGCGGATTATAGGCGATAGGCTTTGCTTAAGCAATAGAAAATTCATCATCGACCCTATCACCCTGTTGAACCATCAATATCATTATTTACATACACTTTATGCTTAGCCCAATAAGCGATGCTTCGATTCACTCTTCATTCCTATCTGCCGCATTTCTGTTACACTTAGTGCAACATATCCTATCTTTCTGAAATAACAGGAATCTGCATGAAAATTGGCATTATAGGTGCGATGGAGCAAGAAGTTACGCTTCTTAAACAAGCAATCACAAACATGACACAAGCATCTAAAGCAGGCTGTACCTTTTTCTCAGGTCAACTTGATGGCGTAGATGTGGTTCTTCTCCAGTCTGGCATTGGCAAAGTTGCTGCTGCAATTGGAACCACGATTCTTCTAGACGAATATCAACCAGATATTGTAATCAACACGGGCTCCGCTGGAGGCTTTGATTCATCCTTGAGCCTAGGCGACGTAGTTATTTCTACAGAGGTTCGCCATCATGATGCCGACGTCACTGCTTTTGGCTACGAAATGGGCCAAATGGCAGGCCAACCAGCAGCCTTTTCCGCAGACTCGAAATTAATGGATGCAGCAGAAAAAGCCTTGTCTCAAATGGAAGGCAAACATGCTGTTCGCGGGCTGATTTGTACAGGTGATACCTTTGTCTGCTCTAGCGAAAAACAAGCCTTTATCCGCCAGCACTTCCCATCTGTGGTCGCTGTGGAAATGGAAGCGTCTGCAATTGCTCAGGTTTGCCATCAATTCAAAGTACCTTTCGTGGTTGTTCGCGCAATTTCTGATGTTGCAGATAAAGAATCTCCTATGAGTTTTGATGAGTTCCTACCTTTAGCTGCAAAAAGCTCGTCTGAAATGGTATTTAAAATGGTCAATCTGCTCAAGGCATAATAGTAACGGACGTGCTGATGAACGTGGAAACTCTCTTTAATCAGCTCTACTCAAATGGCGCCTTACTCGTATTGTGGGGCGCTTTACTGTTTCATCTTATCCTTCCTTTTCCACGTGAAGCTCACCCAGCGATTCTATGGCATAAATTTGCAGAGCAGCTCGCTGATAAGGTCAATACCAACTCAAGTTATTCGCAAAGCATGCTATCTGGTACGTTAGCCATGCTACTCATGACTCTCCCCATGCTTGCTCTTCTTATTGCACTTAAGCCACTGGTATGGCAAGCCCAATTATTTGATTTGGCTCTGCTGCTGCTCGCAATTGATTGGCGCAATACCGATAAGTTCACCAATCAATTTGTGCTGGCTTTGGCAAGAGAAGATAAAGAACATGCCAAAATGCTTCTGACTCCGATCGTTAATCGGTCTACTCGGTCGTTGTCATTAATGGGTTTGGGTAAAGCAGGAGCAGAAACTCTTATCATGTCTTATGGAAGAAATGTTGTTGCGGTACTTTTTTGGTATGCGTTAGCCGGAGGTATAGGCGCTTTTCTTTATCGTATGACCGTTGAGCTAGCCAGAGCCTGGTCTCCATCTCGTAAACGGTTTTCTCCTTTTGGCGTTCCAGTTATTCGACTGGTTGCTATCTTGGATTATGTTCCACTGCGCCTTTTTGCTCTCATGATCGCTATTGGCGGAAGAACTCGAGAGGTCTTTGCCCTTCTCAAATTACAAGCAAGCACATGGCCACTGCCAGGACCTGCATGGCTACTTGTTTCTGTCGGAGCAAAACAACAGCTCTCTTTAGGTGGTCCTGCAATGTACGATGGAAGCAAAGCGGTTCGAAGTAAACTTGGTGGCAGGATTGCTCCTTCTGCGATTCATATTGCTCAAGTGCAACGTTTGCTCGCATGGCGAATGTTTGCTTGGATAGTACTGCAAAGCGTTATCATGGTCGCCATATATCAAGGAATTTAAATGCTGTTTCAGCGCCTAGCTTTATTATTAATTCTGTTCACAACAAATTTATTCGCAGCACCCGTTGAACGCGTAATAAGTTTGGCTCCTCACATCACAGAGCTATTATACGCTGCGGGCCTAGGAGCTAAACTGGTTGCTGTAAGTGAGTACAGTGATTACCCACTACAGGCAAAGCAGATTGAAACTGTATCGAATCATCAAGGACTTAAGTTAGAGCGCATTATCGCACTTAGACCAGATCTTGTGGTCGCCTGGCCAGGAGGAAACCCAGCTAAAGAAATAGACAAACTCAAAGCATTTAATATCAATGTTTATCCTATCAATATCCAGTCACTAGACGATATTGCCCATTACCTTGAAAAACTCAGTTTATACGCCCCTGATCCTGATATTGGCCAGCAGGCTGCAAAAAGCTTTAGGCAGCAGCTGTCCGAGATAAGACAAAAATACCAAGTGGACACTCCTATTCGCTATTTCTATCAACTGAGTGAGCAACCACTTATGACGGTCGCCAAAAATCACTGGCCAAGTGAAGTTTTTTCATTTTGTGGTGGCGTCAATGTATTTGAGAATAGCCCTGTTCCATACCCACAAGTGGGTAAAGAACAGGTTATTTTGAAAAACCCTGATGTGATTTTCGTATCACCATCTTCCTCTGCCACCTCTTTATGGGCAAACTGGAAGACACAAATGACAGCGGTGCAAAACCATCATATCTGGTCTATCAATTCAGACTGGCTAAGTAGACCCACACCAAGAACCCTCAAAGCCATTGAGCAAGTGTGCACTCATTTTGAAACATTGAAAAAATCAGCTGTTGCAGATAAAAACTCGCATTAAAAAAGGTCACCGAAGTGACCTTTTCTTTTTACATTATTGCTTTGCTACTTGATACAAAACATCTTTAAGCAATTCAAAGTCATTTGCTAAATCTTCTGAGAGTAGCTCCATTGCGGCATGTTTTGCTAATGGACCTGGAAGATCAATATCTGTTCCCAAGATATCATCAACTACTTCCTTAAACTTAGCTGGGTGCGCCGTGCATAAGAAAAGCCCTGTTTCACCCTCTCGTAACTGCTCACTCAGTACGCGGTAAGCTATTGCACCGTGAGGTTCACAAAGATAGCCTTTCTCATAAAGCTCTTGTACAGTCTCAGCACTTTGTGCATCAGTAACGGCCCCTTTACCAAGCGTTTCTAGCCCCCACTTTTTAACGCGACAAAGCTCCTCAATACGCGGCCAGTTATTTGGCTGACTCACATCCATTGCATTTGATGTGGTAGCGATTGTGGCTTTAGGCTCCCATTGCCCAGTTTCTAGGTATCGAGGCACAGTATCATTGATATTAGTCGCAGCGATAAAACGTTTTATCGGTAATCCCAATGCCTTTGCCAAAAGCCCTGCAGTTAGGTTACCGAAGTTACCGCTTGGAACGGACACAACTAGGTTTTCACGCTGCTCTTTACTCATTTGTGCAGCGGCTTCAAAGTAATAACAGATTTGCGCCATTAATCGACTGATATTAATTGAGTTTGCAGAGTTTAGGCCTATATCATCTCGCAGTTTCGCATCATCGAACGCTTGTTTAACGAGTGCTTGACAGTCATCAAAGTCACCATCAATGGCCACAGTGTGAATATTCTTGCCTAAAGTACAAAATAGCTTTTCTTGTAATGGGCTAATTTTTCCTTTCGGGTACAAAATGACAACATTGATGTCTTCCATTCCATAAAAGGCATGCGCAACAGCAGCACCAGTGTCACCAGATGTAGCCGTTAAAATAGTGATCTTACCGCCATCTGAAACCGCTGCCAAAGATTGAGCCATAAAACGGCCACCAAAATCTTTAAAAGCAAGTGTGGGGCCATGAAATAGCTCCAATGCATAAACATCATCGCTTACCCCCTTAATCGGTGCTGGGAACTGAAAAGCCGCATCAACCATGGCATTCACTGTTTCTTGGGATAGCTCATCACCAATCAACGCAGACAGTATCTTAGTGCTACGAGAGATGAAATCTTCAGCTAATAATGCGTCAATATCATCAAACGTTGGTAATTCTTGAGGAAAAAATAAGCCTTGATTACGCCCCAAGCCTTGACGAACGGCTTGAGAAAAAGAGACTTTCTGATCATTTTCTTTTATATTATAAAGCTTCATAGCTCACTTCCTGTAACTTTGGATCCCTGCTTGTCTAACTGACAAATATGAACGAATCCTTCTTTATTTTGTACGTAATTTTGTTCTAGCCACCGAGCTACTCGCTCGGCTACATCTTTGTCTTTACAAACACTAAACAGTGTTGGGCCACTGCCTGATATACCTGTTGCTAAAGCACCTGCTGTCGAAGCATACTGCCTCGCTTGAGAAAAGTTTGGTAATAACTTTTCTCGATATGGCTCAGCGACAACATCTTTCATCATTTTTGCCGCCAGCTCTGGCTGATTCGAGTGACAAGCATGAATAAACCCTGCCAAATGGCGACCATGAGCAATAATATCTTGGCGACGATATTGAGATGGTAAAATTTCACGAGCTTCTGCGGTTGAAACTTTAATACCTGGGTAAGCCATGACCCAATACCAGTTATCAAAACAAGGAACTTCTTGACTGATAATACCAAGCTCTTCCAACATTAACTGCACACCACCTAAGAAGCATGGAGCGACATTATCATAGTGGACTCCACCAGATATCTTCCCTTCCATTTCTCCCATCAGTGCAAGCAACTGTGTCTTATCGAGTGGATTACCATGAAATTGATTTAGTGCATCTAAAGCTGCGACTATTGAGCAAGCGCTAGAGCCCAAACCTGATCCAATCGGCATATTTTTCTCGAGAGTCATCTCAACAGGTAGTAAAGCAACGCCTTTTTTGTCCAGCTCTCTCGCAAACACCTGCCAGCAGTCGTAAACAATATTTTCTTTAGGATCGGTTGGCAATTTTGAAACAAAATCCCCAGCTGTTAATAGGCTAAAAGGCTCATCACCTGCCTTTATCATAACTCGATCGCCCAGCAATGTACCATCAATGGGAGAAACGGCTGCACCTAGGACATCAAAGCCCACACTAACATTACCAATCGACGCAGGAGCGTAGACAACGACATCCATACCATTACTCATTCGATTAAACCCCTAGTTTCCATCCTAATGTGCGCATTACATCTGAGAATACACCAGCTGCTGTCACTTCTGTGCCCGCACCATAACCGCGCAGGACAAGCGGTATTGGCTGATAGTAGCGACTGTAAAAAGCAAGCGCATTTTCACCATCTTTTATCTTGAACATAGGGTCATTGTCATTCACTGCGGAGATGCTTACGCGGCACTGACCTGCGTCAATTTCTCCCACATAGCGCAATACTTTACCCTCTTCAGCCGCTTTAGCTGATAACTGTTGGAAATAGGCATCAGCTTCAGGTAACCGAGCCATAAATTCTTCAACATTGCCTGAATCATCAAAACTAGGCGGCAGTGCTTTTTCTACAATGACATCTTCAAGTTCTAGGTTCATTCCAGCTTCACGGGCCAGAATCAACAGTTTACGGGCAACATCCATACCAGAAAGATCATCTCGAGGATCGGGTTCAGTAAAACCGTTTTCTTTTGCTATGTTTGTTGCCTGACTCAAGGTCATACCTTCATCTAACTTGCCAAAGATGTATGACAGTGAACCTGAAAGGATACCACTAAAGCGTTCAAGCTCGTCACCAGCAGAAATAAGATTCTGTAAATTTTCAATCACAGGCAATCCTGCTCCAACCGTTGTCTCGTACATCAATTTGCGACGAGAGCCGCGAGCTATTTCACGAAGTTGATGATAATAAGCCATACTCGCCGTATTGGCTTTCTTATTGGGTGTCACAACATGAAACCCTGCGGCTAGAAAATCAGCATATTGGCCCGCAATCACCTCTGATGAGGTACAGTCGACCAACACAGGATTAATAATATGGTTACGTTGTACCAATGAAGTAAGACGGGCAAGGCTAAATTCTTCGCTGGCGTCTTTCATGCGATCTCGCCAGTGCTCTAATGGTAAGCCTTGGCTATCAAGAAGTAAGCCTTTGCTGTTGGCTAAACCACAAACTCTTATCACTATACCTTTTTCCGCTAACTTAGCTTGCTGACGCTGAATTTGATCAACCAATTCACCTCCAACACCTCCCACGCCGACAACAAACACATCTAGGAAATGTTTAGAATTGAACAAATTTTCATGACACGCCTTAATCGCTTCTGAAATTTTATCCTCTGGTATCACTGCAGAGATAGCACGTTCTGAGGAGCCCTGAGCAATAGCAACAATGTTGACATTCACTTCAGCTAACGAAGAAAAGAACTGTGACGCAACCCCTTTCGATGTCCGCATTCCATCGCCTACCAAAGTCACAATGGCAACGTTATCGATAAAATCAACAGGCTCAAGTAAGTCGTCTTTAAGTTCCAACTCAAATGCGTCGTTGAGTGCTTGCTCTGCCATTGCTTTATCTGCAGACTCAATACAAAAGCTGATGCTATATTCCGAGGAAGACTGGGTGATTAGAACAATCGATACTCCCGTCGATGACATAGCACCAAACACTCGGCTTGCCATGCCCACCATGCCCTTCATACCTGGCCCAGAAACATTAACCATTGTTAGATCACTGAGCGTCGTGATCCCTTTGATAGATAAGTTATCTTCACCGGTATCTTGACCAATCAGAGTACCTACACCTTGAGGGTTGAAGCTGTTTTTAATAAGACAAGGAATATGGAACTGAGCAATAGGGGCAATAGTTTTAGGATGCAATACCGAAGCTCCAAAATAAGACAGCTCCATTGCTTCTTGATAGCTCAATGATTTTAGCAAACGGGCATCATCAACCAGTCGAGGATCACAATTGTATACACCATCCACATCAGTCCAAATCTCACAGCATTCGGCACGCAGGCAGGCTGCTAAAACCGCCGCAGAATAATCAGAGCCATTACGACCTAAAGTGACAATCTCCCCCTTGTCATTACCAGCTGTAAAACCAGGCATAATATTGACATAACCTTGCGGCAAAGGGGTTTGACAAAAGTTCTGGGTAGACACCTCAACATCTACCATAGCCTCTAAATACTCGCCTTGTGCATAAAGGTACTTTACGGGATCAATTAAGCTAGCTGGCTGACCTTTGGCTTCCAATACCGCTTTCATCAGTTGAACAGATATTCGCTCACCCTTACTTATTATCCGAGCATTAACGTTGCTTGGGCACATACCTAATAGGTTTATCCCATGAACAAACTGTCGCAACTGATTCATCGACGTTTTGACTTGGTTGTCGAAGTCAGAGCCATCTATGCTTGGGATGGATTGTTTTATTTCTTGATACAATTCCTGAAAAGAATTCTCTAGATCAGCGATTTGTGTCTCTACCTGACCCGCTTTTAATGCTCCATCAATAACAGCAACGAGTTTATTGGTTGTTTTTCCAGGAGCTGAAAGCACAACTGAAACGTCTTCTTGCTGAGCGTTGTTAGTAATAATATCTGCTGCTCGTAGAAATCTATCTGCGTCAGCTAACGATGAGCCACCAAACTTTAAAACGCGCATTCCTTCCTCCAAATGCTTGTAAATAGGTATAAAAAAAGGCCTGTATCTCATGGGATACAGGCCTTTTTTTGAATTTATTTCGCTTAGCAGCCCGCCCCAACATGCGTAATGTCGGTAATAATAATGGTTGTGGTCATTACTGATAGGCTTAAATGATGCATATGCGATTTTTCGATAATAATGTGTCTGCTTCCCCTACGTTTAACCTATTCCCTTATCACGAGTCAACGTTTTTTTTATTTTTTTTATTTTACGCTTCCGATTTAGCTTCTTTTAATCCCATCAACAAGTTACATTAGATACAATCAATATTAAATAAATTTCATATCGATTAGTAAATCATTTTATCGCAAATGTGCCTAGCGATGATCGTATTTTATGCTTTAATTGATCCTGCAGTGGGAATTAAAAATGCGGGAGCGAAATATGAAAAAACAACTATATCTTATCCTCGCTCTTACGGCTTGTTCAACGGTAGCTGCCGATCTACCCACATTGCCCTCTCAAAAAAAAGCATCGCCACACAAGCTTTTTCTGTCTAGCGAAACCAATCACTACGACTTTGACACGTGGAAAATTGATGGCGGTTACTCTTACAACCTCTTCAATAAAATAGATTTCTACGTTGGAGCTCGGATCAATCAAAGCACATCAATCAACGAAAGTGGTTTTTTAAGTGGCGTCAGTTATCAAGTGACTCCGAGAGTATCAGTGCAAAGCAGCCTACACTCCTACCAAGATGACACCAACACTCTGGGTAATGAGACAATGATCTCCGCCGAAGTCTCAAGCAGAATGCGATTGACAGAAAATCTAGACCTACATGCAACACTTGAGCACCAAGAGTTACAACAAGAGTTTGAAGTGGGTATTGGCTTTCGGTTTTAAGCCTCACAATCTAAAACTAACTCGGATCAACTCCAATCGAGTAACTCAGTGGACATGAGTACACCATTCCAGTCCGCGTATACATAATCACCTGGCTGGATCATCTGATTATGAATCGTTAAGGTTACATTCATTTCACCTGCACCGCGTTTTTCTGTCTTGAAAGGGCTAGTACCCAAGGCCTTGATGCCAAAGTCCATTTCTGCCATCACAGCAACGTCTCGAATGGCTCCATAGATAATGACACCTTCCCAATGGTTATCAATAGCTAGAATCGCCAATTCATCTCCTAACAAGGCTTGTTGACATGACCCATGGCCGTCAACAATCAATATTTTTCCTTTACCATCTTGACTTAAAGCTTCTCTCACTTTTGAGTTATCGTGATAACAACGAACCGTAACTATTTCTCCCCAAAAAGCACATTTACTGCCAAAAGTGTGTAACGGTATGTCCAATAAAATAACTTTGTCTTCATATTTATCGCATATTTCCGGTGTTATATCTTTCATAATGCCTCCTTTATCTTTGAACATACCTTTGATAACTATCTACAGCGCTGTAGCCAGCTTCCAAGATTAGTTTTCGTTCCATCGGCGAAGCAAGAAAGTAAAAACAGCTCATCTTTTACTACATAGTAAATAGCATTTTGCTGATACTTTTTCCCGATCTCCAAGGCTTGTTGCTCAGATATTGCAACAGCAAAACTGATTTCTGCCCAACTAAAGCTACTATCCCCAACCAAGACCTCACTGTAATAAGTATGACCAAATTCTTTGACTAGGTTGTGATTGCAACGATCATTTTCCAATTTGGACTGCCGCTGACTTTTCGGGTTCCACGCCGTGATAATAGCGAATTCATCCAGTATAGGCTGACAAGTGAACTTAAAGTAAGGATCTGAATACTGTTGCCACAAAAATGCATCTATCATCATATTCATTATGCTTTAGTTATGTTATCGACGATTAATTTTTGTTACATTCTAACTCTTGATATAAATCAACAAAGTGAATGGAATTAACATTCTGACATTGTTAGCAGGCTGTTAACATTATAGAATTCGCAGCAAAGACTAGTAGAAAAAGCGTGATCACAAGGGATCTCAAACGCGCATTGAACCCAAGGAAGGCGGGCAACCAAAGAAACAATGTACTTTTTCAGCCTTTGGTTTATTATCAGCATCACATTACCTGTATGTTAGGTTTTTGCCTAGAATTTATTCTATTAGCACAATTTTTTCACAAGTTTAGGTACCGCCAATGCAAACCCCGCACATTCTTATTGTCGAAGATGAGCAAGTAACTCGTAACACTCTAAAGAGTATTTTTGAAGCAGAGGGATACGCTGTTTTTGAGGCCAGTGACGGTGAAGAGATGCACCAGGTGCTGTCTGACAATCAGGTTAATCTGGTCATTATGGATATTAACCTACCAGGGAAGAATGGTCTTCTGCTTGCTCGAGAGCTTAGAGAGCAAGCTAATGTCGCACTTATGTTTCTAACTGGACGCGATAATGAAGTTGACAAAATTTTGGGCCTTGAAATAGGTGCTGATGACTATATCACCAAACCATTCAACCCTCGTGAACTCACAATCCGAGCTCGCAACTTGCTCAGTCGTTCCATGAGCTCTAGCGCTGTAAACGAAGATAAACGCAGTGTAGAAAAGTACGAATTTAATGGCTGGGTTTTGGATATCAATAGTCGCTCACTTGTGAGCCCAAGTGGTGATGATTACAAACTCCCGCGTTCGGAATTTAGAGCATTACTTCACTTCTGTGAAAACCCTGGCAAAATCCAAACACGAGCAGACTTGCTCAAAAAGATGACTGGTAGAGAGCTTAAACCTCATGACAGAACAGTGGATGTGACGATTCGAAGAATACGTAAGCATTTTGAGGCTGTTTCAGGTACTCCAGAGATCATTGCAACCATTCACGGTGAAGGCTATCGCTTTTGTGGTGACCTTGAAGAGTAAAACTACTCAATAGTGGATTAAAAAATGGAGCCGTGGGCTCCATTTTTCATTTCAGTTGAGGGCTTACCCTCTTCCACCTTTGATCGCATCAATAATCTCTGTGGTTGAGCAACCTTCTTCAAAGTTGAGAACTTTGACTTCACCACCGTTTGCTATGACCTCTTTACCCCCCGCAATATCTTCGGGCTTGTAATCTCCGCCTTTAACAAGCAAATCCGGTAAAACTTCAGCAATCAGGCGCTGTGGTGTTTCCTCTTCAAAAGGCACCACCCAGTCTACTGCACCTAATCCTGCCAATACGGCCATTCTTCGATCCGTTGGATTAACTGGGCGTCCTGGTCCTTTGAGACTTTTTACTGAATCATCGGTGTTAACAGCAACAATCAAACGATCTCCAAGCTCGGCAGCATGGTTAAGATAAGACACATGTCCAGCATGAAGAATATCGAAACAACCGTTTGTCATCACGACTTTCTCTCCCTTAGACTGCGCTTTTTTAACCGCATCAATTAGGGATTGCTCAGTCACAACACCAAAGTCTGTGTCTTGACTACCGTGAACCGCTTCCGCGAGCTCGATCGTTGATACTGTAGAGGTGCCAAGTTTACCTACGACGACGCCAGCAGCAGCATTGGCCAGCGCGCAAGCCTCATCAAGAGGTTTGCCAGAGGCAACTGAGGCGGCAAGAACAGAAATAACCGTATCTCCAGCACCCGTTACGTCATACACTTCTTTTGCTAACGTTGGTAAATGGAACGGTTCTTGTCCACGGCGCAATAAAGTCATGCCATGTTCGCTACGAGTCACAAGGAGCGCTTCAAAATCGTATTCTTCGATAAGCGCTAGCCCCTTTTCTACCAACTCTTGATCATTTTTAACTTTACCAACAACCAGCTCAAACTCAGTGAGATTAGGCGTCAATAATGTAGCACCGCGATAACGTTCAAAATCAGCGCCTTTAGGGTCAATAAACACAGGAACTTTGGCTGCACGCGCTTTTTGAATAAATTGCTGTACGTGCTCTAAGGCCCCTTTATCGTAATCGGACAACACAACCGACTTCACCTTGGGCAGAGCTTGCTCCATCCTATCTAAAATAAGTTCCGCATCCGTATCTTCAAATTTATCTTCAAAGTCCAAGCGTATGAGTTGTTGACCACGACTCAAAATGCGCAGCTTTGTGATTGTCGGATAGCTGGGCAAAGCGACAAAATCACATTTCACTTTCAGAGCTGACAATGTCTCATTAAGAACTTTAGCGGGTTCGTCAATCCCAGTTAAACCAACAATATGCGCATGACCACCAAGAGAAGCAATATTCATTGCCACGTTCGCTGCTCCACCAGGGCGCTCTTCGTTATTTTCTACTTTTACTACAGGAACTGGTGCCTCTGGAGAAATACGTCCAGTTGGACCATACCAGTAACGGTCTAACATAACGTCACCGATAATCAATACACCAGAGTCACTATAGTTCGGTAGGATTGGTTTCATTGCGGATCTCCAAATTCTAATTCGGGCAGAAGTCTAACACAGGCAGGTCAAAGCGCTAAATCTATTCTAACCACTGATGCCAAAGAGTCTTCACAAGCTCGCGCTCTTTCAACAGCTTTTCTTCAGCGACGTCGGTTTCTAAATTGAGTAAGTTCCTATGGTGAATATGATTACGTATGGTGGTATAAGCATGCGTCAAAGCCATTGCTGGGGCTTCTTCCATCACACCTTGCACTATCATAGATTCAAGAATTCTTACGTTGTCGCTCCATCGGGTTAACTTTGGTTTATCGTGACTGAACCTCAAAACCAAGTACTGTGTAAGAAACTCAACGTCTGTTATCCCGCCAGGATCCTGTTTAAGTAAAAAACGTCCAGCTTTCTTTCCACTAAGGTGATTGCGCATTTTCTCACGCATTTCAACCACCTCTTTTTTGAGCAGGGATTCTTCGCGAGGTTGGCTTAGAATATGAAACCTTGTGTGAGAAAATGCTTTCTCAAGCGCTGAATCACCATAGATCATACGGGCACGAACTAGCGCTTGATGCTCCCATGTCCATGCATCATTTCTTTGATACTCATCAAAGGCTTCGGTCGTTGTCACAAGAAGACCTGATGCACCAGATGGGCGTAAGCGAGTATCAACGTCATACAGGATTCCTGACGCGGTGCGAGTAGAAAATATATGTATTATTCTTTGCGCTAACCTGAGGTAAAACTGCCGGCCATCAAGCTCTTTCTTGCCATCAGTGTAGCTATCCACTGGGCAATCGTGAATAAAGACTAAATCTAGATCTGAATTGTAACCCAGTTCCCAGCCCCCTACTTTGCCATAACCGATCACGGCAAAACCCCGCCCTTCTCGATCTTTAAGATGAGCTGGTTCACCATACTTTTCTACCACTTGCATCCAAGCTTGGTTCACCACTGAGTCAACTATCGCTTCAGCAAGATAAGTCAAATGATCGCTGACTTTCATCACAGGTAAGGCTCCCGCAATATCCGCAGCCGCAATACGTAAGCTGCAAATTTGCTTGAACTGACGCAAAGCTTCCATTTGTTGTTCCATATCATCTTCTGGGATACGGGCTAAATAGTCTCGTAACTCCGAACGATAGCTTCCAAGTGGCACAGGATTATACAGGTGTTGTGGGTCAATCAACTCGTCAAGTAAAATGGGATAACGACCGAGCTGCTCTGATATCATCGGACTCTCGGTACACAAACGTACTAACTGAGTTAATGCTGCTGGGTATTCATCCAATAATTCCAGATAAGTGGTACGAGTGACTATTCTGTGTAGCAAATGAAGTACGCGCGGCAGCCCATATCGTGCATCTCGGTGCGCAAAAATCGCACCAAAAACCTTAGGCATCAATCTATTAAGAACTTGTCGCCCTCTTGGCCCCAATGTTTTCTTCGCTAAATCCCGTTTAAAGCCAATAATAGTCTGAGCCATTTCTGCCCAATGCTCACTAGCAATATCTTGAGCAAGAATGCCCTCAATAACATCTGGCTTTGCAACCATGTCCCACAGTTCATGGTAATGTTTATCAACGTCTAGTGAGTCCTCTTCATCATCTCCAATTAAGTTAGAAAAAACTTGGTGGACCTTGTGCATATGCATTTGGGTTTCTTTAAGCAAAGAAGACCAATCCTGATAGCCCATTGCAATCGAGAGCTGCAACTGCTCTTGCTCATTATCTGGTAAAGTTTGAGTTTGTTGGTCAGACATTGCTTGCAGCAAGTTCTCTAAACGTCGCAAAAAATGATAGGCATGCCTAAGAGATACCACTTCCTCAGTGGTTAGTAGCTCAAGAGTTTCTATTGCCGACAGGGTTTTCAATAGTCCTCTTTGGCGCAGGCTTGGTTCTCTTCCTCCGCGAATAAGTTGAAAAACTTGAGCAACAAACTCGATTTCACGGATCCCTCCAGCGCCCAATTTTATATTGTTCTTAAACCCTCGACGCCTAACTTCACTGCTTATCATTGATTTCATTCTGCGCAGTGACTGAATAGCACTAAAATCGATATAACGACGAAACACAAAAGGCCTTAACATTTGCCGCAATGCTTTATACTCGGAGTACATTTCACTGCCCATGACACGCCCCTTGATCATGGCGTAGCGTTCCCAATCTCTGCCTTGCTCTTGGTAATAATCTTCCAAAGCGGCATAACTCATCACCAAAGGGCCACTTTCACCAAAAGGGCGTAGCCGCATGTCTACCCGATAGCAAAAGCCATCAAAAGTTTGCTGATCTAAGGCCTTAATGATCCTCTGCGCTAGACGAGTAAAAAACTGGGCATTTGATAAACTTCTTGTTGCCCCTTGAGTATCACCGTTCTCTGGGTAAGTAAAAATAAGATCAATGTCA
Organism: Vibrio sp. Of14-4; assembly: GCF_022347625.1. Taxonomy (NCBI): domain Bacteria; kingdom Pseudomonadati; phylum Pseudomonadota; class Gammaproteobacteria; order Vibrionales; family Vibrionaceae; genus Vibrio; species Vibrio sp. Of14-4. Next base: position 63,036 of record NZ_JAKRGI010000013.1, read on the forward strand.
GAGGAGAAGTTAAGCTCGCCACCACCAAGTTTGCCCATGCCAATAATCAACATAGGTTGCGCTTCACCTGAAGAGTTACAAGGCGTTCCCCACAACTTGCAGCACTCACCATACTGCCATTGATAGGTTTCAAACAACATCGCCTCTGCCAGCTGCGACAAATGTTCAAGGCTTTGCTCTAAAGTCCAACTACCCATAAAATCCCGCCATGCAATGTATACCATTTCTCGGCGACGAAATTGCCTTAAGATTCTGTGACCTTGAGCTTCATCCGTGCAGTCTGCCAAACACTTTCCAAGGCGAGCACGATATTCTTGATGGCGAGACGACTGTTCTAACATTCCGGGGAGCTGCTGTTGTAAGTTCTGATCTTGGTGTAAAGAATCAACAACAAACTTACTCAAACCAGCAATATAGTTTAGTTGCTCTCGCCTATGCTCTGGCCAGAGTCCAATAGCATTATGTTCATATAGAGGCTCGAGAGCACTTTGGGACACACAAGCAAGGTTGTGGGGCAGTTGCATTCTTCTTCCTTGGATTAGTAAAAAAGGTTGATAAGAATGTTATACCAATAAAAAACCTTCACTAACAACGAATGAGTGTAGATTGAATGGCATTCTGACACTCAAACAGTGAAGGATGTGATCTTAGCGTCGAGAGCTCTCATTGGTATTCACTCGAAGAGGCCTACACGTGCACGGATATTAACATCCTAAATTTATCTATTATCACTAAAGTGCACAGAACCGAAGGCTAGGTTATTTGGTAAATCAATAGAATATAGGTGATCGCTGATTTCCATTACCTAACAATGCCGTTTCAATGTTACTTCGCTACTAATTCTTATATAGTTACCAGGAGTTTGGGGCACTATTGGCACATTGATAACTGCCCTCATTGTTATCATTGACTTAAAAACCAAGTATTAATCTGGGCCAAATATGAAACAAAATAATATCAAGGACGATATAAAGCCAATGAGCTTGTTGTCTCTCATCTTGTCATTTATGGCACTATTTGTGATTTCTGCATTATTGTTCTTTCCACTCAAAGAGCCTACACGCCAAGTACTTATCGGCTTAGATTTTATTATTTGTAGTGTTTTTCTACTCCAGCTAAGTATTGATTGGGTTCGCTCTGACAATCGGCTTCACTATATAAAACATCATTGGATTGACTTCCTAGCCAGCATTCCCATGGTGGAGCCTCTGCGTTTTGCACGTTTGTTCCATATTTTGCGCGTGATTTTAGTCATACGCTCTAGCCGCTCCTTAATCAAACAGCTCATGGTCAATCGCCGCGAGACAACCCTAGCTTCTATACTCTTACTTATGGTGATATTACTCACCATAGGCTCAAGTTTGATGCTGTTTGTTGAAAGCAAAGCGCCTGAGGCCAATATACAAACGGGGGGGGATGCAATGTGGTGGGCGTTAGTCACTATCTCAACGGTAGGCTACGGTGACCATTTTCCTGTGACTAATGCAGGGAAGATTCTCGCATCAGGGCTAATTATTTGTGGAGTAGGTATTTTTGGTATGATTTCAGGTCTTATCACATCACTAATTACTTCACCAACGGAAATTCAAGAAAAACGCTCAGAAAACAAAGAGCGACTGTTACTCGAAGTACTAGAGCGACAGCAAGAGATCCTAATACGTTTAGAGAAAATCGAAAGACAGCAAAGCAAAAATGAGGAGCCACAAGACTCCTCAAAAAAATAAACTCAGAGTTACTCTTGCCAATACGGCTGCGCTTCGATACAAATCACTCGTGTTTGTTCCATAGCATGTAGAATGGAGTTCTCTTGACGAGAGAGCCAACGTTTTAATTGCTCTTGCTCTTCTCCTTCCAATTTATCGATTAACTTGTCTAAGGTCCTGAGTTTTAACAAATCATCGATACCATGTAACAAATCGCGCCACGGCAATCTAAACCGATTACGTTCCTCTGCATCGAACAAACTGGCAAAACTAACACCAGTGTATAGATTGCGCATCAGTCTATACCTTTGGTCAATATAATCCTGACTGATCAAAGAGCGCTCTGGAGGAAAAGCTTCTATTAATTCGGCCCAGGTACGATCAAGCTGTTTGAAAGAGAAAGGTTCAATGGTGAGACTCATTTTATCTTGAGCTTTATCATCAAGAAATGGCTGCCAACCACGAGTAAGAATCCAGCGACTAAGGTCTAGCAGTAAACCTATATACCTAGCTGAATTAAATAGGGTTAGAATTTCTTCTCTATCGGGCAAGGAGTCTTGAATGAGTTTAAGCTCCTCAACCAAAAACTTACGCGCATCGAGCTTTCGCAGTGCATGTCCTTTGTCATCCAGCAATGCGTCGAGATATTCAAAATCATTGAGCCATTCCAATGACTGCTCTAACCACTTTAATTCTTGGCGAATTAGCGCACTTGCTCTTCGAGGTACTATTCCACCATATACAGTAAGTAACTGACGAATAAAACTAATCGAACTTTTTATTTGATGTAATGCTTCAATTGACTCTCTTTCAGAATAGATTTGTTCGTGATAAAGCCAGTGGGATAACCCATGCTCAAGGGAATGTACGAAACAAGACTCGACCGTATCCTGCTTATCCGTCGCCACCAAAGCCAAAGGTTTGACCTCGTCGCCTTGATAGTTATCAGCGAGCCGATAACCCTTTGCGGCTTTACTTAGGTTACCTAGACGCAAGCCTCCATGTTCAGACAAACGGCGAGCTAGGGTAAAGAGTGCATCCGCTTGCCCTGATTTCAGCTCTAGTTCAATTTCACAAATCGGCTCTTTACGCTCACCAGCCTCAACCATACCTTGATCAAAAGCCACCTCGATCTGGCTGCCATCGGACATTGCTATCAGCCATTGTTCACGAGTAAAGTTGGTGGAAAATATAGGCTCAAGCTCTGACTGTAAGTCTTTAACACCTTTACCTTCAGGCCAAATATCCGCTGGATGAAGTTCAAGCAGAGGCTCATCGCAATCATGCTCAGCATTGTACTCAGGTCTCTGATGCAACCCAGCGACAACACGACCAGAAGTTTTGACCGTCTGAACATAAACATCGTCAAAACGACGAATACGGAGACCAATATCATGAACACGCAACCAATTTTCTTTGGTATCAAAATAAATATTGCCAAGTTTACGGCAACTATGCTGAAGCACTTTTTCTTGTACAATCAGATCTTGTAAAGTATTTGAAAATTCAGGAGAAACAAAAAACTTCAGTTCTATCTCGTTTTCCATAGTGGTCCCTTTTAGCACAGATACAAACAGAATATTGCCAATTTCCAAACCGAGCAAGAAAGAAATATCATCTCAATGATGATCTAAAACAGTTTTAATGATGGATTTAATGGGTTACCATGCGCGCCTTTATAGCCATCGTTCAACATTTCGCCATGAATGGTATATGTTATTTTTGGGTTATATAAATAGGTTGAATGACCATGCCAGTGAATACAATTATGGGGTTATTTGCAAAGTCCCCAATCAAGCCTTTGCAGCGCCACGTTGTGTGTGTCAATGAATGTTGCTCACACCTAGTCAACTTCTTTGAAGTAAGTTCAAAAGGAGACTGGGAGAAAGCATCAGAAATTCGCGCGCAAATCTCACATCTAGAAAAAGAAGCCGACGTGTTAAAGCGTGAAATTCGTCTCAAGCTTCCTCGCGGTTTGTTTATGCCTGTCGATCGTAGCGATATGCTCGAACTTCTGACTCAGCAAGACAAACTGGCAAACCTAGCAAAAGACATTGCCGGTCGAGTATATGGCCGACAATTAGTCATACCCGAACCTCTCCAAGAAAATTTTATTGCGTATGTTAAGCGCTGCCTTGATGCAGCCAACCAAGCGCAGAAAGTAATCAACGAACTCGACGAGTTATTAGAAACTGGATTCAAAGGCCGCGAAGTTACTCTTGTAGCCGAAATGATTCACCAACTAGATGAAATTGAAGATGACACCGACGCGATGCAGATTGATCTTCGCCAGCAACTAATGGCAATCGAGGGCGATCTAAATCCGATTGATGTCATGTTCCTTTATAAAATTCTTGAATGGGTAGGTGGCATAGCCGATCAAGCGCAGCGCGTTGGCGCACGCCTTGAACTTATGCTATCTCGCTCATAAACAATAAGTAACTAAATAACGAAGAGCATTTTAACCATACCCCTACTAGGCGATACACAAACAGACGCCAAGGGGTTTTGTTGTGTCTAATATGCTCCGCTTGTTATCAACAACTAGGTATTACGATGGATATCCTTGCGAATTACGGCACTGTCCTGATTATTATTGCAGCAGTTTTTGGTTTTATGATGGCGATCGGTATTGGCGCAAATGATGTGGCCAATGCAATGGGAACCTCGGTAGGCTCCAAAGCATTAACTGTGAAACAAGCGATTATTATCGCAATGATTTTTGAGTTTGCAGGTGCTTACCTTGCTGGTGGTGAAGTAACTGACACCATTCGTAAAGGGGTTATTGAGACTTCTCTGTTTGCCAGTCAGCCCGATGTACTTGTATTCGGTATGATGTCTGCTCTTCTTGCTGCGGGCTCTTGGCTACTACTTGCCTCTTACATGGGGTGGCCTGTCTCTACCACTCACTCCATCATAGGAGCAATAATCGGCTTTGCTTGTGTGTCAGTAGGGACCGAAGCGGTCGATTGGGGCTCAGTTAAAGGCATAGTAGGCAGTTGGATCATCACCCCTGTCATCTCTGGATTTTTCGCTTACGTGATCTTTGTCAGCGCGCAGCGGCTAATTTTTGATACAGAGAAGCCATTGTTCAATGCCAAACGCTTTGTACCTGTGTACATGTTCATCACCACTATGGTGATTGCATTGGTAACTATCAAAAAAGGCCTAAAACACGTAGGCCTGCACCTCACAAATGGTGAAGCTTGGGTATGCTCTGCCGTAGTTTCTGCCATAGTGATGGTCGGTGGATACTTATATATTCAGAAAAAGTTCTCTAGTCGCGAAGATGATCATGGGTTTGCTGGGGTTGAAGGTATATTCAGTGTGCTTATGGTGATCACTGCCTGTGCAATGGCCTTCGCTCACGGGTCTAATGATGTAGCGAACGCGATTGGTCCTCTTTCCGCCGTTGCTTCCACCATAGAGCACATGGGTGAAATCACTGATAAAAGCACTATCGCTTGGTGGATCCTGCCTCTCGGTGGCTTTGGTATCGTCGTAGGATTAGCCACACTTGGACACAAGGTAATGGCGACAGTCGGTACTGGCATTACTGAACTAACACCAAGTCGCGGCTTTGCAGCTCAGCTTGCAACAGCCTGTACTGTTGTACTTGCTTCAGGTACTGGACTTCCTATTTCAACGACCCAAACGCTGGTAGGTGCTGTACTAGGTGTCGGTTTTGCTAGAGGCATCGCAGCATTGAACTTAGGCGTTGTTCGTAACATCGTTGCTTCATGGATTGTGACCCTTCCAGCAGGTGCTCTGCTTGCGGTGGTATTTTTCTATGCCATTCAAGCGATGTTTGCTTAAGCAACAAGGTCAATGATGTGTTAACTCACTGTCATTATTGATTCAAATCCACAGAAAGGGAGGCAAAGCCTCCCTTCTTTGTTGCAGTAGAGTCTGAAACTACTTACTATTTGTTATCGGGGCTTGTTAGCCCAGCAAATGATAGAGAAGACTGCTAAAGGATTGATCGTGAAAAAACTGGTTTGCTTGGTTTTAGCTTCAATGTTAGTCGCACCAGCGGCTTTGGCTAAAAACCGTTATATCGCAGATAACTTATTTACTTATATGCATTCAGGTCCGAGTAACCAATTCCGCATTATCGGCAGCGTCGATGCCGGGGATAAAGTTACTTACATCACTGCAAACAAAGAGACAGGATATACTCAAATCCAAGATAGCAAAGGTCGTAAAGGCTGGGTTGAAAGTCGCTTTGTTACAACTCGTGAAAGTATGGCACTGCGCCTACCTAAAATTGAAAAAGAATTATCTGATGTGAAAGCGAAACTGGCTAATGCTCGCTCTAATGCCGATCAAGAAAAAGCAGGACTAGCAGACTCTTTAGAAACCAGAAATCGCCAAATTGCTGACCTAGAGAAAAGCTATGGTGACATTAGTCAGCAACTTACCGCATCACAGGAAGAAGTGCGTAACCTCAGAGCCAAACTAGATACACAAAAAGATGATCTATTACTTAAATACTTTATGTATGGCGGCGGTGTCGCTGGCATAGGCTTGCTGTTTGGTCTTATCTTACCTCACATCATTCCACGCAAGAAACGCTCTCCTTCAGGTTGGGCATAGTAACCAGATTATATATAAAGGTCGCCTACGCGACCTTTTCTACCCCTTCCAATTATACAGTGCGGGAACCTGAATCTCGGTACCATTAAAACTAATAGTACTATGCTGGGATTCAATATTTTTCAGCAGAATATTGTCACTTATCCAGTCCCCCTCCCTATATTCAGTGCCATTAACTTTAACCCAGCGTTTGTTTGGATTACTCGAGTAAACGTGCGTTTGGAAGTTAAGAGGAGGTAACCTCCCCTGCCACTCTCGGCTATTTACAGCAAGATCAGATGCCTGATTGGTTTGGCTAATAGTTTCATTACTCTCAAGGGCTGACTCAACCCGTAATGCAATCTCAGGTGGTAACCCAGACAGGTCCAAGCCTTTTAACAAGGTATCGCTTTCTTCTGTAACTATTGCCTCGTCTTGCTGGGTGGGAATAGTATTCAAGTCGGTGTTCGATATCGCAGGCTCAGGCTTAGTGACAGCCAGCGGCGCAAAGTCAAAGGTCTCTCTGAGCTGTCCAAATGAAGGATAAGGCAACACTTGGTATTTAAAAGGGACTTGCTGAACTTGCGAGCTAGGCTGATTAGATACCTGCCATACCGCTAATTTCTCGGTATAAGTTTGGTAAATACCCACAAGGCTGCTTACCAATGCTGGTGTACAGACAAGGGCCACCAACAACCCTTTTGGTATCATCCGATGGTTTGAAAGACTGGTCTTTTCTTGGGCGTAATAATCAAACGTCTTAAATGTCTGATGATGCTGCTCTGAATGCTCTAATGCCTGCATGACTTTTGACATTATGCTTCTCCCTCTGTAACTCTCAATGATGGTGCCCTATCCTGAGAAAGTCTTTCTAAACGCTGCAAGGTCTGTTGTCCCGCGATCCCATCAACATGTAAGCCCTGCCATTGCTGGAACAATCTCACTTTTCGTATTAAGTCTTTATTGTAAACATCGTTTTCTATTTCAGATTCACCCAAGACTTTTGACACGCGTCGATTCAATTCATAGATTGCAGGTCCGGACATATTGGGTTTAAGAGTCTGGCGCCAATAGTTTTGCCAAACTTGATAATATTCCCCATTCCATAGGGTCTCTAGCTTATCAAGCGGCAATTCAACTCTTTGCCCTGCGACCAATAACTGGGCAGCATCATCACTCAACTTATACAAAACCGCATAACTGCTTATACCTTCACGATGAAGGGACAATAGTACAGGGACATTCGCCTCTTTTAATGTGGAAAGCTCGCCTTGTGATTGAATACAGCTAAACGCACTCTCATCGCCTTGGCGACATAATCGCTCCACGACAGATGCCTTAACCCCCCATACTCGATAGAGATCTTCCATCGCTAACTGAAAATTATCGGACTTGGAGAGCGCCTGTTGTAACTGAGCGGGAAAAGTCTCCTCTTCAACCAAAGTAATGGTTTGGGCAGGGTTGGTGTCAAGGATATACTGCTGAATCTGATTTTCCATTATCTGGGGAACAAGCCAATAACTCGCCATGGCAAACGCTAGAGATAAACTACTGACTTTTAGCCAATTTAAGCGAGATTCTTTCTGCTCGATAACGACTGGCCGATAGGAAGTCTGGAAACTCATGATCTCTTCACACGCAGCTTCAACACTGGATTGACTTGGCGCCGACTCACCAAGGCTATAGGCTCGCTTCAGTGCCGCGTCACAGATCAAATTAATTAAGCGTGGAATCCCTAGAGAATACTCTGATATAGATTTTAAAGACTTAGCTGAGAATAAACTGCTCTCGCCACCCGCCAACTCCAAGCGATGACGAATATAAAGACTCGCCTCCTTAACGTCTAAAGGTAGCAAGTGATATCGGCCAGTAATGCGCTGGGCTAGCTGACGAAGTTGAGACATTTGCAGCCTCTGCTGAAGTTCAGGCTGTCCTACCAGTAGCACTTTTAATAATTTCTGGTTATCTGTCTCGAGATTGGTCAACAGCCTCAATTGCTCAAGTACCTCAGCCGAGAGATGCTGAGCCTCATCAATGACGAGTAGTGTTTGAATGCCATTTGCATAACTCGTAAGTAAAAAATCATGGATCGATTGATTGAACTGCTTTAGCGTCGCGCCTGAAGGATAATTTATAGAGAACTCATCGCAGATCGCCTCTAGCAGCTCTATGCTTGAAAAAGTGGGATTAAGGATAAGGCCAGTTTGCGTATCCTTATCCAAAGACTTGAGCAAAGCTCTTACTAACGTGGTTTTCCCTGTACCCACTTCACCAGACAGCATGGCAAAACCACCACCTTCACCAAGACCAGCCTGCAAACGGAACAAGGCTTCTTTATGCCGCTGGCTTTGAAAGAGAAAACGAGAACTCGGCACGATTGAAAAAGGCAGCTCAGTGAATCCAAAATATTTCTTATACATGTCTCTCGTCTCTGGGAATTTACTGACAAGAAAAGTAACATTGCTGACAACAATAGCCAATGCAAATATCCGAATATAAGAGGAACATCTGTGCAAATATTTTTAGTTGGTGGCGCAGTACGCGATAAATATCTCAATATCGAGGTTCATGACCAAGATTGGGTCGTAGTTGGTACCACCCCTGAAGTGTTAATTAGTAAAGGGTTTTCTGCTGTTGGCAAAGATTTCCCGGTATTTTTACACCCAGAGACCAAGCAAGAATATGCTTTGGCACGCACAGAGAGAAAAACGGGTGCAGGCTACAAGGGGTTTGATTGTTATTTTTCACCGGATGTGACTATTGAGGACGACCTTCTGCGCCGCGATCTCACCATCAATGCTATGGCGCTTGATGATAAAGGCAAACTGATCGACCCCTATGGGGGCCAAACCGACCTCAACAATCGTGTCCTGCGACATGTGTCTAGTGCCTTTACCGAGGATCCTTTGCGCGTTCTTCGAGTCGCTCGTTTTGCCGCTAAGCTTCATCACCTAGGTTTTAGCATTGCCGATGAAACTCAAGACTTGATGAAACAGATTGTGGCCTCAAAAGAGCTCGAACATTTAACCGCTGAGCGGATTTGGCAAGAGTGGCATAAATCCCTGTCTACTCAAGATCCACAAGTCTTCTTATCTGTGCTTCGTGATTGCGGAGCACTTAAGGTTATTCTTCCTGAGCTTGATTGTTTATTTGGTGTACCTCAACCAGAGAAGTGGCACCCAGAAATAGATACTGGTATCCATAATTTAATGGTGGCTAAGCAAGCCGCTATTTTGACCCCATCGACTAAGGTTCGTTTCGCCGCGCAGATGCATGATCTAGGCAAAGGGGTGACCCCAAAAAATGAGTGGCCTAGCCATAAAATGCACTGCCATACTGGCCAGAGCATAATCAAACAGTTATGTGACAGACTACGAGTACCGAATGAGTATCGCGAATTGGCTTTGATTGTTTGCAAGCAGCACTCAAATGTCCACCGAGCAGAAGAGTTACGAGCAGAAACACTACTTAAGGTGCTCAACAGTTTTGATGTGTGGCGTAAACCAGAGCGCTTAGATGAAGTACTAGTAGCTTGCATGGCTGATAGCCGAGGTAGAACTGGATATGAAAACATCGAGTACCCACAGAAAGCTATTTTTGAGCAAGCCTATCAAGCCGCTCTATCTGTTAAAGCGAAAGATATTATTAAAGATGGTTATCAGGGGGCAGACATTCGTCTAGAGATGGACAAGAGAAAAGTCGAAGCAATTAAACGCTCTCGATGCCTTTAAATTTAAAGTGATGTCGCTGGACAATAAAGATCGAAACTTAGATTCTATCAACTGACTATCTAAGAAAAGTGTGACAAAAAGTTTGAAACTCATTTTTGTCCCAAAATCATTTTTGCGCAACAAATCATCGAAAGGCGGCACATGATATTTCCCATATAAAATCTCATGAGCTAATGCCTCCCAATTACAGGGTAAATTGGTGTTTCAAACTCACTCATCTTAGTGTCCAATTTTTATAGAGCAGAACACCAAGCAACCCATCCATTGAAGCGAACACATTAAAACTGTAACGGTCAACTAAAATTGGATACTGTTTTAGGCACTTTTGAGTAATTCCATCTCGTATTGTGCTGGAGAGATATTTCCTAAGCCGATAAACGGCAGTTATGCAACTTATTCGACTGGATTTGAACCAGCGGCCTCCCATGTGTAGCCTTTATCGCGAAATCATATCTTCAGCGCATGCAATAACCGAAGAAACGGCGTGGTGCTCTGTCTAGCTGAGCTACAGAACCTATGCGAATAAGCAGCGACTTAAGGCCGCTAGTCTCGATGCTCGCTTTCCCACGATATCACTCACTGTCAAAAATGAAACGAAAAGAGGAAGAGTTTACGTTAACCATTCACTTCCTCAAGGGTGTTGCGTTTCATTTGACGGAGGGGACTCTATATTTGCGACAAAACCCCAAAATCGGTGCACTTTATATCGAATTTCAAACCTCCCAAAAGAAATAGTTTTTACCAAATGCTGGTTTCAATTGATCGATCCAAGTCGCCTCGCAATTATATTGGGCAAAGAATACCTTATTAATCCACTCTGGATTGCGAGCCTGTATAAATTGCAAGCAAAATACTTTTTCACCATTTACAATAGAAATATCCAAAAGTTGGATTTTTCCAGGATCTGTACTCATCACAGGTCCTCTGACGGTTTTACATAATCCAGAGATCTTTCTATAGGCCAAAGTATAAATCTCAAGTGCTCTCTCCAGCGGTACTTCAAAATAACCTTTGGCACCAGTATCCCGGTCAATAAACATATAATAAGGGATTAAGCCTAAACTTACCTGCAAGTTCCACATTTCAACCCAAATGTCCGGGTTATCATTAATGCCTTTCATCAAGGGGGCCTGAGTCCTGATGGTAACCCCGGATGTTTGTAAATTCCTTATCGCCCGTCGCACGATTGGTGTCGATAACTCGTTCGGATGGCTAAAATGTGCCATGAGGGCGACACTCTTACCATGCTCTACAACCTTTCTGAATAGGTTGCAAAGCTCTTGGGCATCACCGTCAGAAACAAACCTTGATGGCCAAAATGCGAGCGATTTAGTGCCTATGCGGATGTTTTTTATATGCTGGCACTCATCACGTAACATGACCTCGAGATACTTCCGCATTTTGTTGGCCCGCATGGTCATAGGGTCGCCCCCGGTGAGCAAGACATCAGTCAACTCTTGATGACGGGCCAAATAGTCAAAAAGCAGCTCCGCATCGTTATTGTTCATGCGCGTCGCCTTAGCGGTAAATTGGGCCCAACGGAAACAATAACTGCAATAGGCATGGCAATACTGTGCTTGAGAGGGGAAATACAGCAAAGTTTCCTTATACTTATGCTGGAAGCCGTTAAGCGGTTTCCCGTTGATAGCTGGCCTGTTTTTTGTGACCTGCCCCGAGGGATGAGGGTTAAGTGACGCCCTGATTTTCTCGACTTCCTGTTGAATAAGAGCTTTATCACCCCTTTCACGCACCAGCTCGAGCAGGCGCTGATAGCTTGCCTTATCCAGCATTTCAGACATAGGAAATAAAAGCCTGAACATAGGGTCGCTGGGAATATTATCCCAATCGATCAGTTCATCCAGCACATAATCATTGACCCTGAATGGAAATACCAAAGAAGTCACTTCTAGTTCAGTAGCAATATCTTCGGGAATATGCTCCCGAGCAATATTTTTTAAATTTGCTCTCTGATATGACTTATATCGGCGATCTGAAACAACCCTTACAGGCTGTTCGAACTTATCTATATACATAACACTTCTTAACTCTTAGTAACCTGATTTTTACCAATGAAAAAGTTATCCTGTAGGTAAAGTTTCCTTAAAAAAATCCAAGTGGCAAAAATTGTTGTAACTCTGATACAAGTCTCGGTAGTTATTGTCGATATCAAATTCTGGGTGCCTCAAGTTAACATAATCGACAATGATCACCAGCCACACATTTAAAATGGAGAACGACTCATCTCCCCGTGAGTTTATGCCTTGATCGAAATAATTGAGTCCCCTGGTAATCGCCTGGCGAAAACGCTGCGAGAAAAACTCGGAGGCAACTTCTTCCGGTTCATCTCTGCGATATTTTTCCCCTCGCAACATAATACAGCTGTCGACCAAGCCCTTGCATAGGGAAACATCTGCCCGATATTGCCAGTCCTTTTCCAAGCGAGCGGTTAATTTACCTGCGCCTAGCTCTCTGTCGAGATACAGGGCGATCACCTCGCTGTCCATCATTGACTGACCGGGCCCCAAAAGCAAAGCAGGCACCTTGACCAAGGGGTTGGCTTCCAGCAGTTTTGGGGAGTTGTCATACGGGTGCAATGCGATTTCGGTTATCTGATTTTGCAGCTGGTAGTACCTCATCACCACCCGCGCTACTCTGGCATAAGGTGAATTGGGCGAATACAATAATTCCATTATCTACTCCTGTTTATAAGTGATGTTTCATGCCTTCATGGGAATCAACAAAGCCGAGTTGCTTGTAAAATTCAATAGCTCTAGGTCTTTGTTTGTCTGAAGTCAGTTGCACCAGATGGCAGCCCTTGACTTTTGCCTGTTCGATCGCCCACTCAAACATTTTCTGTCCCAGACCTTCACCGCGATAATCATGGGAGATTCTCACCCCCTCAATCAAGGCGCGCCATCTCCCCTGATAGGTAAGATAGGGGATGTAAGTCACTTGCAGCATGCCTACCACCACATCATCTATTTCCACCACCGTCAGCTGGTTATTCTGATCCCGGTCAATAGCATCAAAAGCATGGTAATAGCTATCGGGCAAAGGTTCGGCGTAGTTCTCCCTTTTTTTTCCCAATTCGTCATCCGCTAACATAGCTACCAGGATAGTGACATCTTCGCGCCGGGCATTTCTAAATTTTATTTTTTGAGTCATAGATAAACATTCCATTTTTATTGAGCCATGGCGGTGTTAACACAGGCCATTTATTTTTTCACACTAAATCTGGAGCAAGCCATAAACAATAGTAAGGAAACCAGCCATAAATCAGGCAGCGCATATTGTAATCCTTCAAGCCTCCAAAGAAACGACGCCAGGTATAAACCGGATATACCAAACAGGATCAAACACATAAAATTTACCATGAGCGAGAATTTAGGGTTTAAATTAAGTTGATCAGATCCAGGGGCAAAACAATACTAGGCTACTCTACTGCCCAATATATTTTTCAAACTGAAAGATTATCTGTTTACAGCATTACCTCACTTTCCATTCTTCTTGTATAAGTCCGGGTGCCTTTTTAAAAAAGCTGAGGTGCCCGGCGTCTGGTTCAAGCTGATCTCGCCCTTTTCTACCAACACCCCGCCGGCAATAGAGTTATCCACCATGGTTATGCTGTCGACTTCGATACTATCCAAGAGGGAACTTAGCTGGCAGATCGCGGAAATCCCAACATAACTCTCTGGCATACAGCCCATCATGACTTGCATATCCAATTCACGTGCCCGTTTGATCAGTTGTAATGCCGGGGTAATACCGCCGGACTTCATCAACTTCACGTTACACTTGTCAAAGGCCAGGCTGCAGCGGTCTATGGATACTAGCGAAGTACAGCTTTCATCGGCGGTAAAGATGATCTGACTGCTTGCTTTCAACTCCGCCATTTCCTGCCAATGGTCGACTGGCAAAGGCTGTTCTATCTCTGTTACGCCAAGTGCATCAAATAGGGGTACCTTCTCCTTAGCCTCTTCAAAGGTCCAGCCACAGTTGACATCAACAATAATCGGCTGGTCAGTGACCTCCCGGGCCATTTGTAAGATTTTGATATCATTATCGCTGCCCAGCTTGATTTTCAGCGCTGGCCAGTGCAAGGCCTGGAGGATCCGCTCACGCATCACTTTTGGCTCGGCCAGTCCGATGCTCAGGTTAGAGCGGGGAAGATCTGTCGCCGACAAGTTCAAGACCTGGTATAGGGGGAGCCCCTGACGACGGGCATACAGATCCCAGTAGGCGACATCTATCGCACACTTGAGAAACGGAAATCCCTGTAATAGCTGATCCAGCTTTAACCAGAAGTCCTGGGGATGCATGCCTGCACACTCGGCAATCAGCCGCTGTACAGCTGCTTGTTGTGCCATCATCAGCTCGATATTTGCCTGGTAGACATCCGCCATAAACTCGGTTGCTTCCCCCAGGCCAATGTGCTCGCCATCACTGATGGCCACAAAAAGGCAGCGGAGATCTTTGTATTTCTCCCTAGAAACACCAAACTCATAACTGAGAGAGATTTGATCTGGAATAAAATGTACGTTAAACAGCATCATCAGATTCCAAAATCAAAATCGATTTCATTTTCGATTTCCAAATCAAACACTATATGCTTCAGGCCTGAATAGTCCCGTATCAGGTTTTTCTTGGATACAGTTAATTCGCAGTCACCGATGATAGTGTCTACTTTTTTGAAATTAAGCTGTTCCAGAGTTGCTCGCCAAACGCTATAATCATTGGCAACAAAGGCTTTCAAAGCCAAAGGCAGAAAATCAACAAAATAGCGCTTTTGTTTTTTATTCATATTGGCATAAATCGACTTGGCTACTTCAAAGCAGATTTTGGCATGGCCGTATTCATCCAGATTATGTGCTTTGGCAATATCGCAGTGCACTTGCTGGATATCTTTCGCGTCCTCAAGCAGGCTCAAGTAGGCGTTGATACTGATCTCTGACACTATGGCCCAGACCACTGTCAGCAGGTCTTTTTGCCAGCTTTCGGTGGCATCCTCCTGCGCCTTCAAAAAGTGGCGGTAAGATACTGAATGGGGTAGCACCAGCTTGTTGAGGGCGCGGATCCTTTTGGTGGCGAAGTTTGCCGACATATGCATATAGGTATGATAATGCTCATCAATCAAAGCCTGAATCATGTTTTTCTTCATGCTTTCATAATGCGTTCCGGGAAACTTGTCTGTCATCATCAGATAAAAGGCCGGATTTGCGACATTCTCCTCCGCTGTGATGGTATTGTTATTGTAGTTAACCCAAGCATGTGACAATAACTTAAATTTCAGGTCCGCATCATGGGCCTGGAAATCCGGATGTTCCCAGAAAGGGATCAAGGTGGACGGGTAATCAGGCTTGCTCTCATCTAGTAGTTTTTCATGAAAAACCGGAGCTTGCTTCACGGTGGCACGACGATCCCAGCTGCCAGCGATCCGGGTAAGTTTAGCTGTCATATTTTCTACAGAAAAATTATCCATTACATTTCCATTAATATTTATTTTTTCAAAGGGTAATCTGCCGCTTTATTTATTCGAAATATCTTCATTCAGTTGCCAGCTCACATGCTGGGTGAGCCAGGATTCCAATTCATCTAGATATTCCCTCACTTGCCTGTAGCCTGCGCCTGTGACCACTGCCTGCAGAATATTGTCTGCTGCTTTTTGTCCCTTATCAAAGGCTTGCCCCTGATGCGCATTCGGCAAATAATACTTGACCCATTCAAACGGCAAGGTTTCCGGTATAGCGGTTAACACCCCGTGCTGTGGCGGCAGTAAAATCCAGCCTGCCACTTGATGCTCTTTGGGTAGATCCGCAAGCACTTGCACGAACGACTCAGGTTGAGATTGCCCTTGCAGAGCCAGATCATCAAGGCGATAGCCAGTAACGGCCTCCAAGGTTTCCATGATGGGGCCTCCTCCAGCTCGGCAGGCGATTTCGCAGAAAACCAGCTTATTTTCCGAGGTGGAAAACAACTCAAGATGAAAAGGTGAAACGTCGTCAAAAGTAAAGATCCCCACGACTTCTTCACTCGCCGACTTGAGCTGTTCAAAAAGGGGATGATCAGCATCTAGCATATAACTACCTATACTCTTACCCTCTTGGTAGGAGAGGCAGGAACTGCGGTAACAGGAAATATGGATCAGCCGGATCTCGCCATTAACCAATATGCCATCTATATGGTACATGTCCCCTTCGATGAAACTTTCAATCAGATAGCTCTCTGATATTTCCTTGTAATCAAACAAGCTTGAGGAAAATAGCCGCTTGAGCTGCTGCTCATCACGAAGGATAAAAGTGTTGCTTCCGCCAGAACCTGAAACCGGTTTGATGACCACGGGGTAGCCGTGTGCTTCAATAAAACAGATGATGTCAAATGGCACGGATACAGGGGCGTAATCCGGCACGTTAAAGTTCGCTGCAGCCACTTTATCTTTCATCAGCAACTTATTGCGAAACGCCAGAGCATTGCCAAAGCTCAGCTTGCCATTGGCAATTATGTCATTGAGTGCCGATACCCTTAAAACATCGCCCTCCGAAACGCCAAAAACAGCCAGTCTCGGGGTTTCACGGGCAAGTTCTAGGGCTTTGAACTCGACTGCACCGTTATTATGAAAGTTATCAAAGCGATAACATTTCAGGTTGTCGGCAAGCGGCACCTCGGTCGACTCGCCTGTCAGAATATAAACGCGTTCATATTGCGCCATAATCCTCGCCAAGACGTTAGATACAATCGATTTACCTAAAAAAAACAAAGCGTCCATAGCTCAGCTCCTGACCAGTTCGTTTATCGTGCGCGCAGGATCAAAATGATGCTCAACCGAGAGAAAATCTTCCAGTTCTCCCTGACTCAGGGGCAGTGCTTGTATCCGCTTTTTTTCCGTCGCTAGCTCTTTGTCACCTGCAACTAGGATCTCTTTCCCCGATTGTGGAGAGCTGTTACGTACCGAGTCCATATAAGCGGTCAGATTCTGCTTAAATTCTTCTATAGGCATGAAACGCCCGGGATCCAGCGCAAGGACAAAATGGCTTACATCCCTTTTTTTATCAAACGGCTCCCTATCCAGGTGGCTCATTTTTAATCCTAAAGTAGAGCCGGTCAGCACAGAGCACATGATTTCCACCATCATAGCCAGACCTTGCCCCTTATAGCCTCCTAAAGGTAAGAGTCCCTTCAGGGCTTCGATCGACTGGCAGGCTTCGCCCTGCGCATCGATGGCCCATTCCTTGGGCGGCTGCTCGCCGTTTCGAAACATACCCTTCACCTTAGAATACGAAATCTGGCTTGTAGCCATGTCTAGGCAAAAGGGCTGCTTTGTGCTCGGAGCGGTGAAACAAATCGGATTGGTGCCAAACAGCTGGTCTAGGCCGCCGAACGGCACTACACGAGGTGCGGCATTGGTCATTACTATGCCGAGAAAATCATGTTCTGCCAGCCAACGTCCGTATAGCTGAGCAGCACCAAAATGGTTAGAATTCGTCACACAAACCACGCCACAACCGCTGTCAAGTGCC
The DNA here is from genome assembly GCF_022347625.1 of Vibrio sp. Of14-4. Lineage (NCBI taxonomy): Bacteria > Pseudomonadati > Pseudomonadota > Gammaproteobacteria > Vibrionales > Vibrionaceae > Vibrio > Vibrio sp. Of14-4. The sequence goes on from NZ_JAKRGI010000013.1 coordinate 80,559, forward strand.
AGTTCCCTGGCTAATTCCGCTGCCTTAAATCCAGCAAGAAAACCCAGACTTTGTTGAGCATCCAAGCGGCTCAGCGATGAGGATAATCTGTCGACCTTAAATCTCTGGCTTGAGCGGACCCTGCCCCCGACTAGCTCTTTGACATAAGTTGGAAATAAACGAATACCATGGGTATCAACTCCCCATTGCGTCGACTGAACCATGGCCCGGGTTGCGAGCAAAGCATCTTCTCGACCAAGCCCGAGTGACATCAATCCTTCGCTGATATAGCTTTCGATATTTTGAACTGAAATCTCCATTAGGCGGCCTCTTCTTTATCGGACAACCAGAAGCGTAGCAAATGGCGGCTTTTATCCTGGAAAGCGGCGCGGCCATGCAGCATGCGGTGATTATCCCAAATCAACAGGCAATTCTCCGGAATACATATACTGACCTTGTTTTTCTCGCATTCATCAAGTAATTTGTTAAATAACTCCTGATGTTCGATGATCAGCGGTTCGAGCTCCTGACCTTTCACCGACACGGGATTGAGATCCCCCCAAGTGAATAAGTTGGTGCTGAAATTAATCTGCACCCTACCGTCCTCGTTGGAAACCACAACGTTTTTACACGAGCTGGCACTGGACTCATCGGAATAATTGCCTTTGGTCTGGAAATTGACAGGCAAGCTGCAGCATGTCTGCCATTGCGCCCTGTCCAGTTTAGAAAGAACCCGGTAACCGTCATAAATATGGGTTTCACCGAGTTCCTTCGCTGGCTGTAGGCAATATAAGGCCAGGTACTTAGGCGGCTTTTTTAAGGCAACCCCTTCAGTATGGGGACCAATTTCCCCGTGGGCCTGAGAAAGAGGTAAGTTACCGTACTGTTTTTTGGCTTTAACTTCATTGACCAGCTGGCCGTCATATTGGCGATCGAGTTTCCAGTGCTGATCTAAAAACTGATGGCAGCTTTCCTCATCTTCCAAGCCTTCAACTAGGGCAAAACCCACCGTTTTCAGGAGCAAACTAATGGCAGTCTTATCGGCCGTAGTACAATACATCACAATAGATATCCTTAATTAGTCTTCTGTTCCATAACACAGTGCGGTGTAATCATCGATGATAACTCGGGTCACATCCGAACCGGTAAACACATGGCCATCGAGTTCCCTGACCGCCGTAACTTCACAGGCGGTTCCCGTGATGAAAGCTTCGGAAAAACTGCTAATTTCTTCTAGCAAGATTTCCCTTTCGACAATTTTCAGCTGTCGCTTAGCGGCAAGCTCGAACACGGTTTGCCGAGTAATGCCATTAAGAATGTTATCGGTTTTAGGGGTATGTAATTCATTGCCCGAGCAAAAGAAAATATTGGCACTGCTGGCCTCGGCAACCGCGCCGTTCAGGTCTAGCAATAGGGCATCATCGAAGCCTTTACGCATGGCTTCATGCTTGCTTAAAGTCAAAATCATATAATGGCCTGATGCTTTTGCTTCGATCGGCGCCGACTGAGGATCCGGACGCCGCCAGTTCGCCACACACATGCGGATCCCTTCGAGTTTTTTCTCTTTGGTGTAATAGCTCGGCCATTGCCATGCGCATATGGCGGTATGGATTTTGTTATCTGGGGCAAAGGTCGCGATAGAATCGCTGCCTCGCCACACCACAGGGCGCACATAGGCGTCTTCCAGCTGGTTGGTGGCAATCACCTCCTTGGTGGCAATTTCCAGTTCCTCTGAGGTATAGGGGATCTCCATATCCATGATCTCGGCAGATTTGAATAGGCGGGCGATATGTTCCTTGATTTTGAACACCTTGCCCCGATAACTCCTTTCTCCTTCATAGACACAGCTTGCATAATGCAAACCATGGGTAAGCACCGGAATATTCGCGTCTTCCGCTTCCAGATACTGACCATCAAACCAAACTTTACCAACAGTTTTAATAAAACTATTCATTATTTATTCTCCATCATTTTAAAAACTTGTCCTATGCGCATAAATAGCCATTATCTGATCCTAAAGTACGTGATGTTGCCTTTTACAAATCGAAACGGTTAAGCTGGAAGCTGAGACCCACCTCATGTTGGGGTAAAAATTCAGGCTAGGGAGATTCTGGTCACAAATTCGATTGGATTGATTTTAAAGCTGGAAGTTTCGAAATGTAGGCTATTAAAAATAAGGCTAACGAAGCCGATACTAAGGATGCGTATAAAGCAGTTTTTAAACCAAAATATTGCGCAATAAAACCAGCAACCGAAGTACCTAACAGCATCCCGATTCTCATCATATTTATATAGTATGCAGAAGCCATACCTCCCTTATTAGGGAATGCATCTTGAATGAGACTAATACCTAACCCTATAAAAACCCCGAAAAACAAACCATTGAAAGCCTGACTCAAGATAAGAAGTGGGATTGTAGTAACATACTGTATTAATAAATAATAAATAACCGCACAAATGAATCCAAATGCCATTAATTGTTCTTTTCCGTATTTTTCTGAAGCTCTGGCAGCGTAGAGCATGACTGGTATTTCAAACATAGCTGTTATCCCTAGGAGCAATCCAGGGAAATACAATGGTATGCTTAGCTCTTGAGTTAAATATAGTGGCATTATCGTTAGATAAACATGATTTGCTAAGTTGCCTAATAAAATGACCAGGCCTAAAAGTAAGGCGAATATTGGAACGGCTGAAGGTTGACCTTTTGGCGGTGATGGAGGTTCAATTATTTTGTTAAATGTCGGAAGATATTTTATAGTCAGAATCATCACAAAAACAGATAGAGTAAAAACAATATAAAAGTTTGCAATGTATCCCCATGAGTCCGCGACTATAAAAGCTAGGGCTGGACCAACAATCCAAACAGCAGAAACACCTGATCGCATTTGTGTATTTAAGCTAGTGATATTTTGGCCGGATTGGTCTGCAAACCTTTTAATCATAGATAATAACAAAGGTATACTGGCGTTACCCGGCCCCAATAGAATTGTACCTACAGCTAATGCTTGCCATGGTTCAGTGACAAAAGTAAATGAGACAGAAGAAATCATAATGCAGACAACTGATATTATAAATAGCAAGCGGTCATTGACCCCTTTATCTGCCAATGCTCCGAACAGGTGGCTAAAAAATATTCCTGAAAGGGCGACGCTCACACTGTAGTAAGCAATGAATGATAAGCTTGCACCAATACCATCTACTAGGTAAACGCTCATTACCGGCAATATAAATGCATACGAAAATGCATTTAAACTATTGATTATAAATAAATTTCCAGAAATTCCTTCAATAAATCCTCTCACTATAGAGATCCTCTTAATGAAACTTTCTTGGGTAGATTACTCGCTTGGGCTGATAGACAATCTAAATCGTAGTTGTAGGGACGTTGTAACAATATTTCTATAAGTAGTGGATGATCTGGGTTCTTCTCTATAAATTGGACTTCCATGTTTCCTCTATTTTGAGGCTTAACGTATCAAATGTGATGGAATCATCGACAGACAATACCGTCAGGTTCATTTCAAAGGGAGAAGAAACAGCTTGGAAGCTTTGGACTTTAAATGTCCCGGAGACCCCTGAAACTTCAAAGGTGAAATCTATTCGATTTACCATACTCTACGACTCTTATAATAATGAAAAACTGAACGGGAAATAGTTCACCGTTTCGCATTAAGCTGCTGAAATCTAATGTATTGTAATTAATTTGTCAATGGAATGATTAAATTTTGTTAACTTATGTAACATGTTCTGATCCAGCTAAACTGGACACTTCATTAAAGGGAGCTATAGTCAAATCTGGTGTACGACTTCCAGCGCAGTATCCTGTTGATCGTCCTGATTTGAGCGGATGCCATCTTTGAGGTCTTTCCCTTCAATGACATCCCCAAGTAACTTGAAGCCTCTTAATCTACGCCAGTTGGCTTCAGCGGTTTTCATTAATTTAAATGCCATGGTCATTGTCGTCGTCCGACTACCACAACTCTTGGTTTTATTGGTTCTCAACCGAACCGTTGCAAACATTGACTCAATAGGGTTTGACGACCGAATATGAGTCCAGTGCTCTGCTGGAAAATCATAGAATGCCAGCATTTCTTCTTTGTCTTTAGCCAAGCACTCTACTGCCCTGGGGTACTTGGCTTCGTACCACTTTTTGAAAGCACCGTAGGCGCGATAAGCATCATCCCGAGTCTCTGCCATCCAAATATCATGTAAGGACTCCTTCATTCGCGGTTGTACTGATTTAGGGACTTTGTTGAGTACATTAGCGGTCTTGTGTACCCAACATCGTTGCTGCTTCGTTGTCGGCCAGTGCTTTGTTACGGCATTCCAGACCCCAAGTGCTCCATCAGCGATAGCAAGCTGTGGCGCGCTCATTAAGCCTTGTGAAGTCAGTTGATTCAAAACTTCAAGCCAACTCGCTTCTGATTCTCGAAAACCATCGACAACTGCGAGCACTTCTTTTCGGCCTGTTTCATCCACCCCAAGCATAACAAGCAGACACAGCTTGTTATCCATACGCACTTTACTGTAGATACCGTCGGCCCAGACATACACAAACCGACGTTTACTGAGATCTCGCTTACGCCATTGGTGATAGTCTTCTCCCCACTATGCCTTAAGACGAAACACGGTATTGGGAGACAAGCCACCGGCATGTTTTCCAAGTAATGATTCTAAAGCGGGCTGCATGTCGCCCGTCGATATCCCACGTAAGTAGAGCCAAGGAATAAACTCTTCTAGGTGCTTAGTTCGCTTCAAGTATGGGGATCAAACGGCTATTGAACTTGATCCCGTTTTTAGAGCGATCACTAACCTTCGGGATCTTCACCTTGATGTCACCCAGCTCAGTTTGTATCGAGCGCTCAGGCTGATAACCGTTGCGTACTGCGTATTCCGGAGCAATCAGGACACCGATTCCGCAATTATCCGGACACCCATTCCCCCCTGTGTCAGCATAGTTGTCTCCTATTTATTTAACTTATTTAAGGAGACAACATGGCAAGGCCTGCAATTGATTTAGAGGTAAGAGAGCAAGGAAGAGTTTGGTTACTTCCCCCATATAGTTATTCGGTTCGGCATATTGCTGATAAATTGGATGTTGGGAATGGAACAGTTAACAAGTGGAGACAAGAATTGAAAGAAGAAGGTTTGCTGCCAACTAATGACGACGGAGGGAGTGTAAATTACAGTGCCGAACAGATATTCTCTTTTGTTATTGAGACGGCCACAATGTCCGAGCATGAGCTATCTGCCTACTGCCGAGAAAAAGGCCTCTTCGTGGAACAAGTAAAAAAGTGGCGAACTGCATCCATTCAAGCTCACCAAACGCAAAGTGAAAGTAAACACAAACAAGACTCTCAACGCCGTGCAGATAAGAAAAGAATCAAGGCACTAGAAAAAGAGTTGGCCCGAAAAGATAAAGCCTTAGCGGAAACTGCTGCCCTCCTTGTTTTGCGGGAAAAGTTCAATGCCCTCTGGGAACCAAGCGAGGAAGATTAACTCCTCTCTCTGAGCGGCTAAAAATAGTTACATTCATTGAAGAAGCTATCAATAGTGGAGCGACTAAAACTAGAGCGTGCAGCTGCGTTGGGATATCGATAAGGACGATGCAACGCTGGGTGAAAGACGACGGGCTACTTGCAAAAGCGACAAAATGTACTGATTACAGGCCCAACAGGTGCGGGAAAAACCTACGTGGCATGCGCGCTGGCCACCCAAGCTTGTGAGCAACTCTACAGCTCTCGTTATTATCGCTTAAGCCGATTGCTGGACGATTTGAGCTCAGGGCGCTTAGACGGCACCTACCAAAAACAGCTTCAAGCTCTGGCGAAGAAACAACTTCTGATAATCGATGATTGGGGAATGGAAAAACTCACCCCAGATCATGCAGGACATTTACTTGAACTACTCGAAGATCGCTATCAAGTGAACAGTACCATCATGGTCAGCCAACTCCCAGTAAAGGAGTGGTATAACATGATCGGCAACGCGACCGTCGCAGATGCACTGCTAGATCGGCTACTGCATAATAGCCACCGCATAGAATTAGGAGGAGAGTCAATGCAAAAACAGACGGAAATCATAGAGACGGCTCGATAACAATATCGAGCAATCACGCACTTTTTTCGTACTGAATCAAATGGGGCGAGATATACCAAAACGATTTCTGTCCAGAAATCAGCCATACCCAAAATAAGCAGCCAAATAAACCCCAAAAGTTTCGATCTTAGGTTTCCTCTGACAGGTGATGAAGAGTACTCTGGATAAAGTGATAGCCATAAAAAATCGCCTCTAATAATAGAGGCGATGTTTAAGAAAGCGAACTAAAAGAGCAGTGTTTACTGGCCTTTAACTTCTTTAAGACCGTTGTAAGGAGCACGTTCACCTAGCGCTTCCTCGATACGGATTAGCTGGTTGTACTTAGCAACGCGATCAGAGCGGCTCATAGAACCCGTTTTGATTTGACCTGCTGCTGTACCAACTGCTAGATCAGCAATGGTTGCATCTTCAGTTTCACCACTACGGTGAGAGATCACAGCTGTGTAGCCTGCATCTTTAGCCATCTTGATAGCAGCTAGTGTTTCAGTCAGAGAACCAATTTGGTTAAACTTGATCAAGATTGAGTTAGCAATGCCTTTCTCAATACCTTCAGCAAGGATCTTAGTATTGGTTACAAACAGATCATCACCAACAAGTTGGATCTTGTTGCCAAGTAGCTCAGTCTGGTGCTTAAAGCCATCCCAGTCAGACTCATCTAGGCCGTCTTCGATAGAAACGATTGGGTACTCTTCAACTAGACCAGCTAGGTAATGGTTAAACTCTTCAGAAGAGAAGATTTTACCTTCACCTTTCATGTTGTAGTTACCCGCTTCTTTGTCGTAGAACTCAGATGCAGCACAGTCCATCGCTAGCGTCACGTCTTTACCAAGCTCGTAACCCGCGAGTTCAACCGCTTCTTTGATTGCTGCAAGTGCAGCAGCGTTTGATTCTAGGTTAGGCGCAAAACCACCTTCATCACCAACTGCTGTGCTCATGCCTTTCGCTTTCAGTACTTTAGCTAGGTTGTGGAAAACTTCTGCACCGATACGTAGACCTTCTTTCAGAGTTTTAGCGCCAACAGGCTGAATCATAAACTCTTGAATATCAACGTTGTTATCTGCGTGTTCACCACCATTGATGATGTTCATCATAGGCAAAGGCATAGAGAATTGACCTGGAGTACCGTTAAGCTCAGCAATATGCTCAAATAAAGGCATACCTTTGGCAGCTGCCGCAGCTTTAGCATTCGCTAGAGAAACAGCTAGGATAGCGTTAGCACCGAAGTTAGATTTGTTTTCTGTACCATCTAGGTCAATCATAACCGCATCAACAGCAGCTTGATCTTTCGCATCTTTACCAACTAGAGCGTCTGCAATCGCACCATTTACTGCTTCGATTGCTTTTAGAACACCTTTACCTAAGAAACGTGCTTTATCACCATCACGAAGCTCAAGAGCTTCACGTGAACCTGTAGAAGCGCCAGATGGTGCTGCTGCCATACCAACAAAGCCACCTTCTAGGTGCACTTCAGCTTCAACGGTTGGGTTACCACGTGAGTCGATAATTTCACGACCTAGAACTTTAACGATCTTAGACATTGATGATTCCTCTCGTTCAAATATAAATGTCAAACTTAAAAGGCAGCAGCACAACTTTTGCTACTGCCTATATCCTTTTTTTACTTCTCAAACTCACCGCGGGAAAATTGACCTGCAGCTTTTACAAAACCAGCAAATAGCGGGTGTCCATCTCGCGGTGTGGAGGTAAACTCTGGATGGAATTGAGCCGCTACAAACCAAGGGTGAGCTGGATTCTCAATCATCTCTACCAATTTTTTATCCGCAGATAAACCTGACACTTTCAAGCCAGCTTTTTCAATTTTAGGTCGAAGCACATTATTGACTTCATAGCGGTGACGGTGACGCTCATGGATAGTCGCACTACCGTATAACTCTCTCGCTTTAGTGCCTTTCTCTAGGTGACACAACTGAGAACCAAGACGCATAGTACCACCAAGATCTGAGGTTTCTGTACGCTCTTCAACTTTACCTTCGCCATCAACCCATTCTGTGATCAATCCAACCACGGGGTACTTAGTCTCTTTATTAAATTCTGTTGAATGCGCACCTTCAAGACCTGCGACATTGCGCGCGTATTCGATCAGTGCAACCTGCATCCCAAGACAAATGCCTAAATAGGGAACATTATTTTCACGCGCATATTGGGCAGAGCGAATTTTACCTTCAATACCACGATCACCAAATCCACCAGGAACTAAAATCGCATCAAGGCCAGCCAACGCTTCATCACCTTTACTCTCAACATCTTGAGAGTCTACATATTTGATGGTGACATTGAGTCGATTTTTAAGACCCGCATGTTTGAGCGCTTCGTTGACGGATTTGTATGCGTCTGGTAGCTCGATGTACTTACCGACCATGCCTATGGTGACATCGCCTGTCGGGTTAGCTTCTTCGTAGATGACTTGCTCCCACTCAGACAAGTCAGCTTCAGGTGCGGTAATACCAAAACGAGCGCAAACAAGATCATCAAGGCCTTGAGATTTGATCAACTGTGGGATTTTGTAGATAGAGTCGACGTCTTTCATTGAAATGACGGCTTTCTCTGGAACATTACAGAATAATGCAATCTTCTTACGTTCATTGGCAGGGATCATGCGATCGCTGCGACAAACCAAAATATCAGGCTGAATACCAATCGAAAGCAGCTCTTTTACAGAGTGCTGAGTGGGTTTTGTTTTCACTTCACCAGCGGCGGCTAGATACGGAACCAAAGTCAGGTGCATGAACATAGCACGCTCGCGCCCTAATTCCACCGCTAACTGGCGAATCGCTTCCATAAATGGCAAAGATTCAATATCACCGACTGTACCACCGACTTCAACAATAGCGACATCATGACCTTCAGAGCCTGCAATCACACGATCTTTGATCGCATTCGTGATGTGAGGAATAACCTGAATCGTCGCACCTAGATAATCACCACGACGCTCTTTACGCAGAACATCGGCATAAACACGACCAGCAGTAAAGTTGTTACGCTTACTCATCTTAGTGCGAATAAAACGCTCATAGTGACCAAGATCTAGATCAGTTTCAGCACCATCTTCCGTTACAAAAACTTCACCGTGCTGAGTTGGGCTCATAGTACCCGGATCGACGTTAATGTACGGATCCAGCTTCATCATAGTCACTTTAAGACCACGAGCTTCAAGAATAGCGGCAAGTGATGCTGCTGCAATACCTTTACCTAGAGAGGATACGACCCCGCCAGTAACAAAAATGTAATTTGTCGTCATGTTTAACCTGAAATTGGTTGAATGAGGGAAATGGGTTTTCTTCTGGACGGGAGATAAATATACCAGAAGACCCTTATCGCCACAACGTGAAATCTATCACACTGTCATTTTTTATTTCTTGCTTCAAATCAAATTAGAATAGCGCATTTTTGGCTATGTCGAACTATGACTCTTGCTGTTTGACTTGATTCCAAAACTCGTCAAGCTGCTCTAAATCGTAGTCTTTCAATTGTTTACCTTGTGTCGCAACAATAGATTCTATCCCTTTAAAGCGGCGCATAAATTTATGATTAGCTTTACTCAATGCCGATTCAGGATCTTTTCCTAGATGACGACTTAAATTCACTGTGGCAAACAATAAATCTCCCAGCTCTAGTTCAAGTTTTTCTTCATTTGGCGATACCTGAAGCGCTTCATCCATCACCTCATCAATTTCTTCTCGAACTTTATCGACCACTGGCCCTAAAGAATCCCAGTCAAATCCATAACGGGCACACTTTTTTTGAATTTTATTTGCTCGCGATAATGCGGGTAATGAACTAGGGACAGAGTCTAAAATACTTTGTTCAGAACTGCCTTTTTCAGCCTTCTCTTTGGCTTTTTCTGCTTCCCAGTTGTCTGCAATTTCTTCTTCACTTGAAAACTCAACATCCGAAAATACATGTGGATGGCGACGAGTCAGCTTCTGGTTAACATCAGTAACAACATCGGAAAATTCAAACAACCCCTGCTCTTTCGCTAACTGACTATAAAAAATCACTTGAAACAAAAGATCGCCCAACTCTTCTTGTAAATTGGACCAGTCTCGCTTGTGAATGGCATCAACCACTTCATAGGTTTCTTCAATCGTATGTGGAACAATAGTGTCAAATGTTTGTTGTAAGTCCCACGGACATCCTTGCTCAGGGTCACGTAACTTCATCATTATTTGTTCTAATTCTTCTATTGGGTGACTCATTACTCTTTTCCTTTAAACAAAAAAGGTGAGTGGCATCAACCACTCACCTTAAAATCAAATTGAAAACCAACTAGCCTAATCTCTTCACTGACATGACGTCTTTTATCTGCTCCACCCGCTTGGAGACGCGAGATAAAACTTCGACATTGGTCACTTCAAGATCAAAGTCCATAATCGATAACTGATTGCGGTAATCAACTCGGCTCTTCATGCTGGTCACCTTTATTTTCTCATTGGCAAATAATGTGGTGATATCCTTAAGCAGGCCGCTACGTTCCATAGCCTCGACACGTACAGTGAGTATATAAGAACCCACATACCCATTTCCCCATACAGTATCGATAATTCTTTCCGCTGCATGGTGGCGAAGTTCTTCAAGTTGCTCACAATCAGCTCTATGCACTGAAATACCGCGCCCTTGTGTGATATAGCCAGCGATTTCATCACCAGGAATAGGCTGACAACAACGGGCTAAATGCGTCATCAGATTATCAACCCCTTCAACCACAACCGCATCTTTTTTCGGACGACTCAATACTGGCGGCTTGTTTTCCGCTTCTTGCAGCTTTTCAAGGGCCTGCTGATCTTCTTCTTCAGCGGTAGGTTTGTTCACCAGTGCATTGATATGGTTGATGATCTGGTTAATGCGTAAATCACCACTACCAATCCCAACATACAGTTCATCAGCGCTATTGACATTAAATCGCTTGAGAGCATATTGCTCAGCATCTTTTAGTGTTGCGCCAATTTTATTTAGCTCGGTTTCAAGGATCTCACGACCAGCTTCTAAGTTTTTCTCGCGCGATTGCTTGCGGAACCAAGCATTAATTTTAGCCCGTGCACGACCTGAAGTCACAAAACCCATCGATGGGTTTAACCAATCACGAGAAGGATTAGGCTCCTTCGAAGTAATAATCTCGACCTGATCCCCCATAGACAGCTTATGCGTAAAAGGAACAATCCGGCCCGCAACCTTGGCACCTATACAGCGATGACCCACTTCTGAGTGAATGTGGTAAGCAAAATCGAGTGGCGTGGCGCCCATAGGTAAATCGACCACATCACCACGAGGCGTGAAGGCATAAACGCGATCATCAAACACCTGACTGCGCACTTCATCCAACATTTCGCCAGAGTCTGACATCTCTTCTTGCCAATCAAGCAGTTTACGCAGCCAAGTGATTTTCTCATCGTAGCCACTTCTACCGCCACCACCTTCTTTATATTTCCAGTGAGCAGCAACTCCAAGCTCAGAGTCTTCATGCATGTCTTTAGTGCGGATCTGAATTTCTATGGTTTTCCCTTCAGGCCCAAGAATCACAGTGTGTATAGATTGATAACCATTGGGTTTGGGGTTGGCAACATAGTCATCAAATTCACTCGGTAAGTGTTTGTACTTAGTGTGGACGACTCCAAGAGCTGCATAGCAGTCTTGTAACTTATCAGCGATGATACGAACAGCGCGTACGTCGAAAAGCTCATCAAACGCCAAACTTTTCTTCTGCATTTTTCGCCAAATACTATAGATATGTTTGGGACGTCCGCTTACCTCTGCATTGATTCCTGATGTTGTGATTTCATTGGAGAGATCGTCAACAAAATCTTTTATGTATTGCTCTCGTACAATGCGTCGCTCAGACAGCTGCTTAGCAATTTGTTTATAGGTTTCAGGTTGCTGATAGCGAAACGCATAATCTTCGATTTCCCATTTAAGCTGACCTATTCCTAGACGGTTAGCGAGGGGCGCATAAATATTGGTACACTCTTTAGCTGCCGCGCAACGAACTTCACTTGGTGCCTTTTTAACTTCAATTAAGTTACAAATTCGCTCGGCCAGCTTGATGATAACACAGCGAAAGTCATCAACCATGGCGAGTAACATTCTTCGGACATTATCAACTTGAGCTGAAGCAGCGCTCCCTTCGATCGTCACGTTCAACTGTCCCAGTGCGGCCATTTCCTCCACACCATCGATCAATTTAATGGTTTCCTTACCAAAGTCTTCAGCCAAAACTTCGCGATCATAAGCCCCACTTGATACCAGAGGAAACAATAAAGCGGCAACTAAGGTAGCTTTATCCATAGAAAGCGTTGTCAGGATTTCGATCATTTCTCGGCCACGCCACAACAGCAAAGGCCTTTGTTCACTCTGATCCAAAATGGTTTCGCAACGGAGGTAAACCTCCTTAAGGCGTTTAGCCACCTTGGCATCTTGCTTTAAACTGACTATCCAAGTATCTAAATCAAACTGTTCATCTTGATTCAAATGTGCGCTTCGTACCGCAACCATTCTCTTTATCCTGTTATCACTTTCTATTTTCGTAGGGTAAGACTGCTCTTATCGAGTTAAGTTCTTATTTAGCCTTCACAAATAACGCCATGGATTCTAGATGACTCGTATGCGGAAACATGTCTAGCATTCCGAGCCTCTTCAATTCATAGCCCTGCTCAAGCAAACTGCGAGAATCTCGCGCTAAAGTTGCAGGATTACAAGAAACATAAACGATTCTCGTGGCACCAAAAACGGAAATTTTCTCTATGACACCATTCGCTCCAGCTCTTGCCGGATCAAGGAGTATCTTATCAAATTTTTGATTTGCCCATGGCTCACCAGACACATCTTGTTCCAAATTTGCTTGAAAAAATGTCGCGTTCTCTATGTTATTTATTTGGGCATTGTGAGCAGCTTTTTCAACCATCTCATCAATCCCTTCAATACCAACCACTGAATTCACTAACTTGGCCATAGGCAAACTAAAATTACCTAGCCCGCAAAATAGGTCTAATACAGTATCTTGCGACGATAAAGCTAACCAGTCTAATGCCTGCGCGACCATCTTGGCATTAACCTCTTGGTTTACTTGTATAAAGTTATTAGGCTCAAAGGGGATGGTTGGCCCAACCTCTTGGTAGACGCCCGACTCTCCCCATCCAAGCACCACATCCTTGGAGGATGGCATCAGGTACAAACTGATTTGCTTAGCGTTAGCAAAATCAATTATCGACTGACGGTCTCGGTCAGGTAATGCTTTGGTATGACGTAAAACGAGAATACAGGTATTGTCCGCTTTGACTAATTCTACATGACCAATATGCTCAGATTGAGAGAAACCCTGCAACAATTGGGACAAATCAGGCAATATTGCATTCAGGTCAGGCTCCAAAACAGGACAATGTGTTAGGTTGACAATATTGCTACTGTTTTTTTTGCGAAAGCCGAATTGAAGCTGGCGAGTTTTTTTATCCTGCATTACGCTCACTCGAGCACGCCTGCGATACCCTTGGGTTCTCCCCAAAATTGGCAATTCTAACTCAAGAGTTTGCCGCGCAAATTTACTCATAAGCTGACTCAAGGTCTGCTGTTTATACTCCCACTGGTTCTCACTGCTTAAGTGCTGCATATTGCAACCTCCACATTCGCTGTAATGTGGACAAAAAGGTTCAATACGCTGCGAGCTAGCGCTCTGAATCTTAATTAAAGATGCTCTTGAAAACTTGCTCTTGCTTTCTGTCAGTTGAGCAATCACTTCTTCTCCAGGTAGTGCGCCCTCAACAAAAATAGGCTTTTTGTTTTGATAAGCAATACCAGCACCATGATGATCAAGCTTTTCAATTTTCAGTACTTGGTGCTTAGTATTCAGTTGAGTTTTCTTTTTAGGTTGGAAGAAACGCGCCATAACTCTGTTCTTTGCCTTGTTACAATTGCTCGATATTCGTATCCAAGTATCATCTTTTCATACTTGAATGATTGTCTGAGCCGAGCGAGTTTATTATGCTTAAGTATTCGACGGCTTCTTTTTGTTTGGAAGTTATTTTCCCATATCCATACCACGATGTTTAGATAATAATGACCAGATATGGCTTACGCGCCCGCGTTATCACTCTTACTTTAGCGCCGACTTTAATTATTGGCTTGCTCCTGAGTGCCTTTTTCTCCTTCAACCGCTATCACGACCTTGAAAAGCAAGTCATCAACTCGGGCTTAAGCATTGTCGAACCCTTAGCCATTGCCAGTGAAGAAGGATTGAAAAACAACAGTCGAGAAGCGGTAAGAAGGATCATTAGTTACGCTCACCGTAAAAATTCCAAGTTCGTTCGAAGTATCGCTGTTTTCGATTACAACCATGAGTTGTTTGTGACCTCTAACTTTCATCCTAGTTTCGAGTCACTGACATTTCCTCGTAATGAACCCATTCCACTTTTGGTCACATCAGATCTGCAAGAAAACACCCTCATCTTAAGGGCCCCTATCGTCGCAGAATCAGGTCTACTTGCGGCAGCTAAGAGTCAAAACAAAAACTCTGCATTAGGCTACATCGCTATTGAACTGGATCTGTCGTCATTAAGGCTTCAACAATATCAAGAGATCTTTTCTGCGTTTTTAGTGCTCATTTCGGGGCTTGGATTATCGGCAATCTTTGCACACCGACTCATGCATGACGTCACCCGGCCTATTTCACATATGAAAAATATGGTGGATAGGATTCGCCGAGGGCATTTAGACGTCAGAATTGAGGGTAAAATGCATGGTGAGCTCGATACGTTAAAAAATGGTATTAACGCCATGGCTGTATCCTTGTCTGAATACCACGTCGAAATGCAGCACAGTATCGATCAAGCCACCTCTGATCTAAGAGAAACCTTAGAGCAGCTAGAGATTCAGAATGTTGAGTTGGATATTGCTAAAAAACGAGCGCAAGAAGCCGCCCGAGTAAAATCTGAGTTTTTAGCCAATATGTCCCATGAACTTCGCACCCCACTTAATGGCGTCATTGGCTTTACTCGCCAAATGCTCAAGACCAAACTAACCAATAACCAAACTGACTACCTGCAAACAATTGAAAAATCAGCTAATAACTTACTGAGCATTATCAATGATATTCTTGATTTCTCGAAACTTGAAGCAGGTAAACTGGCCTTAGAGAATATTCCGTTTGATTTTCAAGAGTCACTGGAAGAGGTTGTCAGTTTACAAGCCACTAGCGCCCATGAAAAAGGGCTTGAAGTAACGCTGAAAGTCGATCCTAAAATTCCTAGTGGAGTGGTCGGTGACCCGCTTAGAATTCAGCAAGTTCTCACTAATTTAGTCGGCAACTCGATCAAGTTTACCGAACGCGGCAACATTGACATCAGCGTTGAATTACGCTCACAAAAAGAAGACGTTATCGAACTACAGTTTATGGTTCGTGATACGGGTATTGGCATTTCAGAAAGGCAGCAAGCTCAGCTATTCCAAGCATTTAGTCAAGCTGATGCCAGTATCTCTCGTCGCTATGGTGGTACAGGTTTGGGTCTAGTCATCACGCAAAAGCTCGTAGGTCAAATGGGAGGTGAGATTAGCCTCACAAGCAGGCTCCACCAGGGTTCTACATTCTGGTTCACATTAAAACTTCACTCGACCGACATGCCAGTAAGCGGACTGCTAGAAACTGAGTCGCTCAATCAGCGCACCTTGCTGCTCATAGAACCAAATATGCAAGCGGCATCCGTTATCCAGCAATCACTTGTTCAGCAGGGCTTGATCGTCACTTATCGTTCATCCGTTCCGCTTGAAGAGAAGCACTATGATTACACCATACTCAACTTAGCACCTAATAAGACACATTCACTGGAACAAATCGAACAATGGGTCAAGCAAGCGAAACAATGCTCTCCTCATGTAGTGGTAGGTATCCCAAGTACTGATCTCGCTTTATCTGATCATCTGATTCAAACTCATGATGTTCATTGTATTACCAAACCTTTGTCACGTAGAAAATTGCTACAGATTTTAGCGAAAAAGCAACAGACTCTAGCTGCTGTCGAGATAAAGCCTACCTTTAACAAAAAATTACCGCTCACGGTAATGGCTGTTGATGATAATCCAGCAAACCTAAAACTTATCAGTGCTCTGCTGCAAGAAAGAGTCGAAAAAGTCGTGACGCATACCAATGGACTCGATGCCGTCACTGAAGCCGAGCAGCAAGACTTTGATCTTATTTTTATGGATATTCAGATGCCTCAAATGGACGGGGTGACGGCTTGCCATAAGATCAAGAATATTAAGCGCAACGCTAGTACCCCAGTCATTGCTGTCACTGCTCACGCCATGAGTGGTGAAAGAGATAGACTACTGAGCGCAGGAATGGATGACTATCTAACCAAACCCATAGAAGAACATGTTCTACAACATGTTTTGATCAAATGGAGCCCTTCAAGTACAGGGGCTAGCGAAGCAGAAACCTCTCAACACGATAACAAACAACAATCTGGCGATATTCTCACTACAGATAATTCTACGGTTATCGATTGGAAAGCTGCACTAAAACAATCGGCGAATAAAACTGATCTTGCACGAGATATGTTACAAATGTTGATCGATTACATACCGGAAGTCAGGGAAGTGGTTGAGTCTTCACTCTCTCAAGAAAACGACGACACTGAGGCTCTACTCCGCCATGTTCACAAGCTGCATGGTAGCAGTGCCTATTGTGGCGTGCCTAGACTAAAACAGATTTGCTCCACTATTGAAAAAGGACTGAATTCTGGCTCTAGTATTTTAGACCTAGAGCCAGAGTTATTTGAGCTGCAAGATGAAATGGAGAAAGTAACTAAAAGTGCTGCTTCTTATTTAGATTCATAAATGACTGTTGCAACAGCATAATGACGTTCATCAGAAATAGACAGGTGAATATTGTTGATTTGCTTCTGTTGCGCAATCTCCAATGCTTTACCAGATAGCGACAAACAGGGTGCTCCATATTGGTCATTGCTAATAGTAAAATCATGAAAAGAAACGCCTTGAGCAATGCCAGTGCCGAGTGCTTTAGACGCTGCTTCTTTTGCTGCAAATCGCTTGGCTAAAAACCTAGCCTGCTGCTTTAAAGAGGCAAACCGCTCTAGCTCTTGCTCTGTTAAAACACGCTTTGCAAAACTCTCTCCAGAGCGAAGAAATGCTTTCTCAACTCGCTCAATTTCCGCAATATCTGTTCCTATACCAACAATTGCCATAATAGTTACTTACGAGCGTCAACCATAAGCGCTTTCATATCAGCTACCGCTTTGTGAAGCCCATCAAAAGCAGCACGTCCAATAATTGAATGCCCAATATTTAGTTCATGAATCTCGGGAATAGCAGCGATTGGTGTAACATTATGATATGTCAGGCCATGGCCTGCATTAACGATAATACCCAGATCAGCAGCGTAACTTGCCCCTGCTGCAATTTTTTTCAGTTCATCTTGCTGATCATCGTCATTCTCGGCGTCAGCGTAATGCCCAGTATGAAGCTCTATGAATGGCGCGCCACACGCTTTTGCAGCATCAATCTGCTCTCTGTCTGCATCGATGAACAAAGAGACCTTAATACCAGCTTCACTCAAAGCCTTTGTCGCCAACTTTACTTTTTCTAGATGCCCAACAACATCAAGTCCACCTTCTGTTGTGAGTTCTTCCCTTTTTTCTGGAACGAGACAAACATATTCTGGTTGAGTCTTTAGTGCAATCTCAACCATTTCATCCGTGACTGCCATTTCAAGATTCATACGAGTTTGAATCGTTTCACGTAAAATGTGAACATCACGATCTTTAATATGGCGACGATCTTCTCGTAGATGGATAGTAATTCCATCTGCACCCGCCCTCTCTGCAATTTCAGCGGCATGGACAGGATCCGGATATTTAGTGCCTCGGGCATTACGCAATGTCGCAATATGATCAATATTCACACCCAGATAAATAGAACTCATTTTCCAATACTCCGTGAGTTGGAAGCCATAACTTGCATAAATAACTCCCTACTTTTTAATGGTTTCCCGCCAAGATAAGGCTTTAAGGCTATTCGTGTAAAGCGTTTTGCTGCTTTTAATTGCTCTTTTGTAGTAAATCTACGTTCACTAATTGCTATTAGCTCATTACCTAAAAAGGTTAAGTTGTCTTGACGAACCGACGCAATAAAACCCTTTTGTTCTCTGTAGCGGTATGTCATATCTGGCTCAATAAGCTCTCCTGTCCCCGCGCAGTGCATAAAATCGACACCGTACCCCATCGCAGAGAGAAGTGCTAACTCAAAACGCCTCAAAGCAGGCTCAGGGTTATCGCACTGAGCCAGCTCTGTTAAAGCGGCAAGATAATCATGAAATAGAGCTGGCATAGGAACTTCAGCCATCAAAACTCTCGCCAACAATTCATTGACATACATGGCTGAATACAAAGTGAGACCTGAAAGAGGCAAGCCAAGGCTGATGGGCTCTGCTTGACGAAGTGTTTTCATTGAACCTTTACCTGACCACTTAAGTAATAAGGGAGTAAAGGGTTGTAAGGCTCCTTTAAGTTGAGAGCGTTTGCTACGAGCTCCTTTTGACATCAAGGTTAGCCGGCCATATTCCTCACTGAATACATCGAGGATCAAGCTCGACTCACTATAAGGACGCCTATGGAGTACAAAACATCGCTGTAAGCCTTCTGCTATCATATTGATACCCAAAAAATAAGGAGCCAAGGCTCCTTATCTCAATTGATGGGGGAGCAATAGAAGCCCTCCAAAAATCAGAGGTCGTCGATATATCCCAAAGATCTTAGAGCTCGTTCATCATCTGCCCAGCCAGATTTCACTTTCACCCAAGTCTCTAAGTACACTTTACGACCGAACAACTCTTCCATATCAAGGCGAGCTTCCCGGCCTATAGTTTTGATTTTTTCGCCGCCTTTACCTATCACCATTTTCTTCTGGCCACTGCGCTCAACAAGGATCAAGGCATTGATATGAAAACCATCTGTTTCTGGGTTGTAATCAAAGCGCTCGATCTCAACGGTTACAGAATAAGGTAACTCCTCACCAGTAAACCTCATCAGTTTCTCGCGAACTATCTCAGAAGCCATAAATCGTTGAGAACGATCTGTAACGTATTCTTCTGGGAAATGGTGGGTTGCTTTGGGCAAATGATCACGCACATGTTTACGTAATACATCAATATTCTTACCATGTTTAGCAGAAATAGGCACCACATCGACAAATTCCATCTTTTTCGACATGTCCATCATATGCAACATAACGTCATTGCGGTCTTGAACGTTATCAACCTTGTTCACACACAGCACAACGGGGAAATTGGATTTTTGCAACTTAGTTAGGACCATCTCATCGTCTTTGGTCCAGTGAGTACCATCAACAAGAAAGAACACCAGATTTACATCACTAAGCGATGAGTTAGCCGCTCGATTCATTAAACGGTTGATGGCTCGTTTTTCCTCAATATGCAGACCTGGAGTATCAACATAAATTGCTTGATAATCTCCTTGAGTATCCACACCCATAATACGATGTCGCGTGGTTTGTGGTTTGCGCGATGTAATCGAAATCTTTTGTCCAAGAATTCGATTTAGCAAAGTCGACTTACCCACATTAGGTCTTCCAACAATAGCAATAAAGCCACAATGTTGGTTCTCTGGAGTGCTTTTCTCGCCACTTGATGCAAAAAACGCATCAATATCAAAATCGTTTTTTTCTGATGAATCAGTCATTATTTAGTTGCTCTAGTGCAATTTCCGCAGCCGCTTGTTCTGCCTTGCGGCGGCTGGTGCCTTTACCTATCACAGGCGTTCCTATACCTGCTACTTCGCACGAAACAGTAAATTGCTGATTATGTGCTTCACCTTTAATATTAGTCACTGTATACACAGGTAGTGGTTTTCTTCGCCCTTGAAGAAATTCCTGCAAGCGCGTTTTAGGATCTTTTTGCGATACTCCAGGCTGAATAGCCTCAAGGCGCTGCTGGTACCAACTCAAGATAATACCACGTACCGCTTCAATCCCGCTGTCTAGATAGATAGCACCAATCACAGCTTCAACCGCATCTGCAAGAATAGAATCGCGGCGAAAGCCACCACTTTTCAACTCACCTGGACCTAACTTTAAGTAATCTCCAAGTTCAAACTCTCGCCCTAACTCAGCTAGGGTATTGCCTCGAACCAAAGTTGCCCTCATACGACTCATATCCCCTTCATTGATGTCAGGGAAACGGTGATAAAGGTCATCAGCAACAACAAAACTTAAAATTGAATCGCCAAGAAACTCTAGGCGCTCGTTATGTTTTCCATGAGCGCTGCGATGTGTCAGCGCTAATTGAATAAGCTCAGCATCATTGAAAGAGTAACCAAGCTTTTTTTCTAATTTAGATATGGGAGAATTCATGCTCTCTCGATATATTTATTTAATACCACCGATGCGATTAAAGCGCACACCTGTTGGAATCCATGAAGGCAGTATACTATCTGCATCACGGTCAAATTCGAAGCTTATCCAAATCGCAACCGCCTTACCGACCAAATTAGCTTCAGGCACAAAGCCCCAAAAACGACTATCGGCACTATTGTCTCTGTTATCACCCATGACAAAGTAATGCCCTTGTGGCACCACCCATTCAGTAGTACCACTGCGAGGATAATACTGCTCTACAGGGTTACGAACCAACGGATTAACCAAAACATTATGCGCCACACTACCTAGTTGTTCTGTCATCTGAATCTGCTGAATTCCTCTGTCACTAAATTCACTTTGTTCAACATTAGACAGTTTTACAGGTTCACACACTGACGTGCCCGACTTTTGAATACATAACTGCTTATCACCACTATAACGAATTAAATCGCCAGGTAAGCCGACCACACGCTTGATGTAATCAATGTTTGGCTGTGGCGGATACTTAAACACAGTGACATCGCCGCGCTCCGGTTTACCCGTTTCAACTAACTGGGTACGCCATACCGGATCTTTAAGACCATAAGCGTATTTTTCCACTAAGATAAAATCACCGACAAGCAAAGTGGGCATCATAGAACCCGATGGGATTTGAAATGGCTCATAAATGAACGAGCGCAATACAAGCACAACAGCAATAACCGGAAATATAGATACACAGTTTTCAATCCACCATGGCTGCTTAACCACTTTTTCTGTCACTGTAGTATCGAGCTGTTGGGTTTGAGCTTCGATTGTCGCCAGTTGAGCATGACGCTTTTTAGCAAACACCAGCTTTTCCAGTATCCAAACAATACCGGTTACCAAAGTGACAATAACTAGGATCAGTGAAAATGTATTCGCCATTGACTTCCCTTATCTCTTAAAACACGAAAGTGAAAGAGCTGTAACCCTTTCACTTAGTCATAGGTTAATTTATCAGAAAACGATTATCTAATCTTTACCAACATGCAAAATCGCAAGGAAAGCTTCTTGAGGCAGCTCCACATTTCCGATCTGCTTCATACGCTTCTTACCTTCTTTCTGCTTCTTCAACAGTTTCTTCTTACGGCTAACATCACCGCCATAACATTTTGCAATTACATTTTTACGTAGCTGCTTTACTGTTGAACGGGCAATGATGTGATTGCCTATTGCAGCTTGAATAGCAATATCAAACATCTGACGAGGAATAAACTCTTTCATCTTTTCAACAAGCAAACGACCACGGCTTTGAGAATTATCTTTATGTGTAATCAATGCCAAAGCATCGACTTTATCACCATTGAGCAATACGTCGACTCGCACCATGTTTGACGCTTCAAAACGCTGTAAGTTGTAATCCAGTGACGCATAACCACGAGAGGTCGATTTCAAGCGATCAAAGAAATCAAGCACCACTTCTGCCATAGGAATATCATAAGTTACCGCGACTTGATTGCCGTGATAAACCATATCAACTTGAATGCCACGCTTTTCAACACATAAAGTAATCACGTTACCTAGGTAATCAGAAGGAACAAGAATATTACAACGTGCAATAGGTTCACGTATTTCTTCAATATCATTAACTGCAGGAAGTTTAGCTGGGCTATCCACATACAGAAGTTCACCGTCTGTTTGCTTGACTTCGTAAACCACAGTCGGCGCTGTCGTGATAAGATCTAAGTCATACTCTCGCTCAAGACGCTCTTGAATGATTTCCATGTGCAGCATACCAAGGAAACCACAGCGGAAACCAAAACCTAATGCAGCAGAGTTTTCTGGTTCATAGAATAAAGACGCGTCGTTGAGGCTAAGTTTACCCAAAGCATCGCGGAAGTTTTCGTAATCATCCGATGATACGGGGAAAAGGCCAGCATAAACTTGTGGTTTCACTTTCTTAAAACCAGGCAAAGGTGTTTCACAACCATGTTTTGCAAGCGTTAAAGTATCACCAACTGGAGCACCAAGGATATCTTTGATTCCACATACAACCCAACCTACTTCACCAGTGTTAAGCTGTGTTGTGTCCTCTTGTTTAGGCGTAAAAATACCCAGACGGTCAACGCCCCAAACTTGTCCTGTGCTCATAACTTTGATTTTGTCGTTCTTCTTCAGCACGCCATTTTTAATGCGTACTAGAGATACAACACCAAGGTAGTTATCAAACCAAGAGTCAATGATAAGCGCCTGCAATGGAGCGTTTTCGTCACCTTCTGGTGCAGGGATCGCTGAAACTATATTTTCAAGTACCTCTTCGATACCAAGTCCGGTTTTTGCCGAGCAACGGGTTGCCTCCATCGCATCAATACCGACGATTTCTTCGATTTCTTCAGCAACGCGCTCTGGGTCTGCTGCTGGCAAATCAATTTTGTTTAATATAGGAACCACTTCAAGGTCCATCTCAATCGCCGTGTAACAGTTTGCCAGAGTCTGTGCTTCTACGCCTTGGCCAGCATCAACGACCAATAAAGCGCCTTCACATGCAGCAAGAGAGCGAGATACCTCGTAGGCAAAGTCAACATGCCCAGGAGTGTCGATAAAATTCAGTTGATACGTCTCACCATCTTTAGCTGTGTAATTGAGTGTCACACTCTGAGATTTAATGGTGATACCGCGCTCACGTTCTAAGTCCATAGAATCGAGAACTTGAGCTGCCATTTCACGGTCACTCAATCCTCCACAGTCTTGGATCAAACGGTCAGATAGGGTCGACTTACCGTGGTCGATGTGGGCGATTATCGAAAAATTACGAATATGCTTCATGATATGGTGTGACTAAACTCTTAAAAATAGGGACATAAAAAGGCCGCGTTTTCGCGGCACTTCGATCAAGTTGGCAGATTCTAACCAATTTCTAGACAATTCGCACTAGCTAATTGGTTTGCCTAATACACGCAGCAATTTGACATCTGTTAACGATCCTTGCTCCAGCTTCATCACTAGCCGTTTGGCACAATAGACTCCAATAACCGCACAAAGAGCAGAAGAGACAATCACTAAGCCTTCTCCGAAGCCTAATGCAGGCGTTAGTAACCACTCTCCTAATAGCGCTCCGAAAATCATGGCAAATAGTGGGACTAGGTAAACCAAACTTGCTGATTGTAAGATGTTTTTCTCTGGAAGGCCGATTTCAACCACTTGACCTGCTTTAACTCGCTCAGAAGTATTTAGTTGCCAATGTAATGATTTGCTACCCATTGCTTTAGATACAATTCCAGTACCACAACTTTTTTGAGATGAACACTTAGAGCAGCTGGTTTGTTGATCGCAACTTAGTTCAACAATAAAACCGTCTGCATTAGGAGTAACCGAGGTAACCGTCGCCAGAGCCGTCATCATTGTGCTGTGCCCATAGGTTTTGTAATCGTCACCGACTGGGCAATTCTTTTAGCGGTTGCAGGTGGAATATCACCAACCACAGAAATCTCTTTATCACCTTTAACATAGCTGTGCAGTGTACGGCGACCTTGTCGAACAAGTTGACCTTTCAATGAGTAGTCATCGCTTTGTGAGACATAGACTGAGAAACTAAACAGACCATCGCTGAACATTTGCGTTTCCACCATACGTTCAGAACTTCCCATTCTATAACGATTCAGCTCAGTGGATTCAAAACCCTTGGGAATCCATCCCACAGTCCAGAAACTGTCCTCTAATGCACCTTTGGGTAAAGACAATACGCCAGGTAACTTTACAGTGTTTAGCGCATCTAATATCTCAGATATATTGTCATCAACGCTGTATGAGATGGTGCGATACTGCTCGAGCACTTCACCATCTCGGTCAACGAGATCCGCTCTAAGTGGCAACTTAGTCTTCTCATCAACCCACAATATATAGGAGTAACGAAGGCCGTCTTTGGAAGCAACTCTCAAAACTTGACAAGCCACACCAGCCTCTCGAGCACGACCAACCTGAATAAAATCATAAAATCGACTTAGCTCTTCCACATCACTATTTAAAAGTGGGATAGTGGGTGCAACTATGTTGCCCGATTCGATAGTAAAAGGCTCAACGCCAGGTTCAATATAACTAACCTCACTACCACGTCTTATTACTTCCCGACTTGGACCACTTAGATAAACGAGATGAGCAAGCTGCTGATTATTGTTGCGAGCATGGCGGTATAAAAGAGGCTCAATACTATTTTTCTTAATCAGAATATAAGAAAGTTCATAGCTGAGGTGCTGACTGGCCTCGTTCATTTGATGCAACAACGCCTCTGCAGTTCTTTCTTCTGCAAAGGCGAGTGGCGAACTCAAACTGAACAGTGCCAGTACACTGGTCAGAATTTTTTTCATTCAACTACCGTTTCTGGGTTGTCATTATGTTCTGTAACATCGCTATTGAGGCGTAATTGCAATTCATAATCCTGCAACATAGCGTTAATACGTCGTCTCTGTTCCTGAACATTGGATGTATTAGATGCAGCTGGATGCTCAACTGAACTGCGAGTCAAACTTACAGGTTCTGCACTACCCGAAAACGGGATAGTTTGCAAAACGGGGAGCTGTTCTAAATCTGCCTGTCCAGGTTCACTACCACCATATTGTTGTACGCCAAGGATTACCGCCAAGGAGACGCAGGCAGCAACTGCAACTTGGCCAAACTGATTTAGCCATGCAGGCAGTTTAAGCCTTGCTTTCACTGGATTGGGCTGCTCTATGGGTGAATGAACTTTTGTCACACCTTTCGCAGATGCTCTGGAATGAGCCGGTTCTTTTTCCAATGCAAGCGCAACGCTATCGGCGATATCCCACTCCATTGTTTGGGGAGATTCACCTCTCATCACATCACCAATCAAATGATAATTGTTCCAAGTTTCTTGGCTCAATTGATCTTGCTCTAATTCGCTAATTAGTGCTTTATCAACCAATTCTCCATCCATGAGTGCTGAAATTTTCTCTTTGTCAGCCATTCTTTTCACCATTAACCTTTTTGGTATTAGCGTTGCAAAAGAGGTTGAATCTTCTTCTCAACCGCTTCACGAGCCCGGAAGATACGTGAACGTACCGTTCCTACTGGACATTCCATTACCGCAGCAATTTCTTCATAACTCAAACCATCCAGTTCTCGTAGTGTCATTGCCGTTTTTAAATCATCAGGCAGTGCTTCGATCGCACCAAAAACCACTCGTTTCAATTCTTTGGACAACGTTAAGTTCTCAGGGTTCGAAATTTCTTTCAATGCACTACCTGTTTCGTAGTATTCAGCTTCTTCAGTATCTACATCTTGCGCTGGTGGCCTACGCCCCTGAGCAACAATGTGATTTTTAGCAGTATTAACCGCTATCCTATACAACCAAGTATAGAAGGCACTTTCACCTCGAAAACTTGGTATGGCACGATAAGCTTTAATAAATGCCTCTTGTGCTACATCAGGTACATCACCAGGATTATTGACGTAGCGAGAGATAAGGTTACAGACTTTGTTCTGGTATTTTACCACCAAGAGATTAAAGGCTTGCTTATCTCCATTCTGAACTCGCTCAATAAGCACTTGATCGGTCAGCTGCTCGTTCATTCGAGCCTGTACTCCTATTGTTATCGACCCCTACCTTACAGATATGAGTATTAATTATTCAAAACGCAGTATTGACACCACCGCTTACTTGAGCACTATTGTGACTCAGTGATAAATATAAAGTTCAAATTTTTTGTAGATTTTATCTAACAAGCGATGATTCGATAACTGTATAATCAATGATTGTGGGGACGAAAGCACCCAAAAGCAATGCTATTTACAAAGAATTGCATTCATTGAAATGTTAGTATTATCGATGTACTCCACTTCTGAGAGCTTGATGAAAGTAATTCATTCAGCTTAATGAACAACCATATTTAATGGCTGATGCTCTGCATCTTCCAAGGTATCAGCACTACTTTATTCAGGAATTTAAAAGTGTTATGAACACAAACCGTGAGCATCAATGCGATGTGTTAGTGGTGGGTAGTGGCGCAGCGGGTCTGTCGCTGGCGTTACGTGTGGCCGAATACGGCAAAGTGATAGTATTGAGCAAAGGGCCAAGAAGTGAAGGTTCGACTTATTACGCACAAGGTGGCATAGCTGCCGTGTTTGACGAATCCGACAGTATTGATTCTCATGTACAAGACACTCTTATTGCTGGTGCAGGATTATGTGAACAAGAGACGGTTGAGTTTATTGCCAAAAATGCAAAAACTTGCGTCCAATGGCTGATCGATGGTGGCGTACCTTTTGATCGAGAAGAGGGCGATAGCGATGATAAACCTCGTTATCATTTAACCCGAGAAGGCGGGCATAGTCACAGAAGGATCTTGCATGCTGCCGATGCCACTGGAATGGCGATGCAAACATCACTTCAAGATAACGCTCACCATCATCCTAATATCACCGTTTTAGAACGGCACAATGCTCTCGATTTAATATGTGAAGATAAAATTGGTGGTGATTCTGCCAAAATCGTCGGCGCCTACATATGGAACCGTAATCAAGAACGTGTTGAAACGGTTAGAAGCAAGTTTGTCGTACTCGCGACTGGCGGCGCATCAAAAGTTTACCAATACACATCTAATCCAGATGTTTCTTCAGGAGATGGTATTGCCATTGCTTGGAGAGCAGGATGTCGAGTAGCCAACATGGAGTTTAACCAATTCCATCCAACATGCTTATATCACCCAGAAGCAAGAAATTTCTTGTTGACTGAGGCCTTACGAGGAGAAGGCGCATTTTTAAAACGTCCTGACGGCACTCGGTTTATGCCCGACTTTGACTCGAGAGAGGAACTTGCCCCACGTGATGTCGTCGCCAGAGCGATTGATTTTGAAATGAAGCGTCTTGGGGCAGATTGCATGTACTTAGATATCAGCCACAAGCCTGCAGAGTTTATCGAAAAACACTTTCCAACCATTTATAGTCGGCTTATCGAGTTGGGCATTGATATGACCAAAGAGCCGATTCCCGTAGTCCCTGCCGCCCACTATACCTGTGGAGGTGTTATGGTCAACAAACAGGGTGAAACTGACTTATCACGACTTTATGCTGTTGGTGAAGTAAGTTATACAGGTCTTCACGGGGCCAATCGCATGGCTTCTAACTCTTTGCTTGAATGCGTTGTGTACGCCTGGTCTGCCGCAAACGACATAATAGAAAAGCTTGCCAAAGCGACTATGCCACCCCCACTCCCTGCTTGGGATGAAAGTCAGGTTAGTTGTTCTGACGAAGAAGTCGTGATCCAACATAACTGGCACGAGCTGCGTTTATTTATGTGGGATTACATGGGGATAGTGCGCACAGATAAGCGCCTTGAACGAGCCCTACGGCGTATCCAATTACTTCAGCAAGAAACGCACGAATATTACAGCAACTTCAAAGTATCGAATAATTTACTTGAACTGCGTAACCTACTTCAGGTAGCAGAACTTATGGTACGCTGCGCCATGGAGAGGAAAGAGAGTCGTGGACTACACTACACTCTCGATTATCCTGAGCTCGCACCAAATAGCGGCCCAACTATATTGTGCCCTGAAAAATTGCTCTAAATGATTTAAAGGGGAGCTTGTCGCTCCCTTTTAAACATTGATAATAACAGCCGGTAGTCCTTTTCAGACACACTGTCGCGCCACAAAATGTGCCTCTCTCCACCATCAAATTGCAAAAGCAAACCAAGTGCTGGTAGCAGCATTACTTTCTTTTTGACCATGAACTCTCGACCATTCAATTCACCCAAACCAGAGTTAGATATGATCAGATTACCTTTGATGGCATTGACTAACCAGCCAGAAAGACAATGATACCTATAAACACAAGCAGCAAGGTAGAGAGCTAATGGTAGTGGAAGATTCGAAGCCGAAAAGACACTGCAGGCTAAAATCAAGATAGTGAAATTAACCTGACAAGCGATAAATGACGTTGAGGCAACTAACCTAACGTACTTTACTGAGGTTGTGAGCAACGATTTTGTCAACCATAGAGGCGTGACCTAAGTTATCACTACGCCCGTGCCCCATTATCCAAGTAAATAAATCTGGATCATCACACTCTAGTAGTGCAACAAAGTCACGCTGTTCCTCTTCTTGTAGCTCTTCAAAGCATTCTTCAAAAAATGGCATAATGACCACATCGAGCTCCAACATACCTCGACGACATGCCCATTTAATACGAGCTTTTTCTTCCGGAGTATACAATTTTAATTTCCACCTTTTAGGTTGTTTGCCGCGAGTGTAACAATCAATAAATCGAACCACCACTAACTAAGTCACAATCCCGAGTGAGCTAACAGATTTATAACACTTCCCATACTGGTTGAAAGGTTGTTTCCTAAGGTCGTTCAGCGCTAACATAGCAAACAAACTATTGCACTCAGGTAAAGAACATGAATTGGCAAAACGACTTTAATCAACTCTCATTATCCAGTACAGACCCACTTCCAGAATTGTCATTAACTTATTTGGCATCATGGGGGATGATTACCGCTGAAGGTGACGACAAGAAATCTTACTTACAAGGTCAAGTAACATGTGACGTAGTCAAACTTGCTGAAGATCAAAGCACCCTAGGCGCGCATTGTGACGCGAAAGGAAAAACATGGAGTATATTTCGTTTATTTCACCACCGCTCTGGCTACGCAATGTTTCAGCCAAAGTCAGCCATAGAGAAAGAACTTGCTGAGCTAAAAAAATACGCCATTTTTTCTAAAATCGAATTTCTTGCTAGTACCGATGTACTGCTCGGCTTAGTAGGTAAAAATGCCATCAATACAATTAATAGCTTATCTTCACAACAAGGTTCAGTTCGACCCATAGATGGGGGCACAGCGGTACAAATAGATGAGCAAAGGTGGTTACTCGCGGTCGATAAAGATACTGCGTCCAAACTCTGTCAATCTATTGATGCACCTAAAATCTCTGAAGAAGTTTGGACATTATTAGACATTCAATCGGCGATACCTATCGTAAGTGAAGCTGTGCAAAACGAACACATCCCACAAGCGTTAAACCTGCAAGCTCTGGAAGGTATTAGCTTCAGTAAAGGGTGTTACACAGGTCAAGAAACCGTCGCCAGAGCCAAATATCGAGGCATGAATAAAAGGTCTTTGCAAATCGTATCAGGTGACTACTCCGAAGCACTATCAGAAAACCCAGAGCTGGAACGTTCAGTGGGTGAAAACTGGCGCAGCGCTGGTGATTTAATCGCAAGCTACTCGTTTAACGACAACAAAGCCCTAGGCCTTATTGTTCTGCCTAATAATCTTGACGCTGATACTAAGCTTCGTCTATCAAGCCAACCAGATTCTTCTTGGACAATCCAACCGCTCCCATACTCGCTCGATGATGACCAATAGCCTTGATACCACCATTACCCGCTACCTGAACGCGCAGCGGGTTTCGTTTCGCGTACTTCCTCACCAATCTCCAGCGACTACTATTGAAGACGCTGCAAAGCAGAGAGGGATCTTACCAGAGCAAATGGTTAAATGTATTCTTCTGCGAGATATGGGGAATTTGTATGCGCTGGCTTGTATCCCCGGCGATCGCTTAGCGGATCCAAGAAGGGTGCGGAGCCTATTAGGCTGCCGACGCATGACATGTGTCGATAAGTCCGACATAGAGAAACTGACTGGATACCAAGTAGGTACAGTCACTCCTTTATTGTTGCCAACCAAGATGTCCATCATTTTTGACCATCGACTAATGCAACAAAGCGAGGTCACTATCAGCAGTGGTTCTCTGCTTGCTGGTCTTTCATTACAGATCGATGACTTGTTTAACCTATGTAATCCTGTCTTAGCGGATATTTGTCGCTGACCTATGTCTAACTGGCAAAGCTCAAGAACCAAACATCTAACATTTAAATGTGAGTCAATACTCAATAAGAGATAAAAATCAGGGCATTTATATTCATATAAACGGCATTTGAAGTCATTTAGCACATCATGAATTACACTTGTATTGTTAGAAACATTCATGCCTGTACCTAAGTGTTACTTGCGATGTTTATCATCGCAATTGCCTTTAGTTACGAGTACTAGGCCAAATGTCTAACCACACAGTGAGACCACTGAACACATCAGTGATTTCACTCTTGTGTAATGCATCTGTGACTGTTTGCCCGCGATATGCGGGCTTTTTTTATGCAAAAAATTTACCTTAAATTGTCACATAAAAAAAATATTAAACTATTCTTAATACTGTCATAAATCTCGGGTTTACTATTTCGTGAATAGATAGTACGAGATGATTTCCATAGACAGAGCATAACTGAGGAAAACATCACATAGAAATGGGTATTTATCTATAATCTTGCTTGATGAAGCACAAATACCCAAAAGAAACTCATTTTACTGCATATATTTCCATCATAGTCACATTAATATTGAGCGGAAAATTATAAACTTGCGGTGCTTGCTACATATAAGGATCACTCTATGAGACTGTTTAAGCGCTACATGCCAGGTATGATTGCTAAACATGTAAGTCGATTGTTTAAGGGAAGGATTTATATTTGTGGAGTTGGACGATTTGAATTCGATAACGGAAAGCTCGTGCTACCAGAAAGGGCAGAAAAGCGTCACTTTAAAACGGTGAAAGAAGTTAATCAGGAAATAATGCGCCTACGCTGCGCATACATATAAAAGTTTTACAGGGGGCTGGTCAAAACCAGCCCTTTTCATTACATCAAACCGCTTCTTGCTCTAAATACTTTGCTAATACAGGTAAATTCCCTTTAAGTCCTAGCGCTCTTTTCATGATCTCATCTTTGGCACCTGGTAACTGGCCAACCAAAGTCATGCCTAGTCCCCGAACCAATTTCTTAGCAGGATTATTACCGGAGAATAAGTCTTTGAAACCTTGCATCGATGCAATCATTTTCGCGGCTTCCGATTTGCGCCAGCGTTCATAGCCCCGTAAATGGCGGCGACTACCAATATCATGGCCTTTACGCCAACTGGTTTGAATTTCTTGAGCGAGACACGCCGCATCCAGCAACCCCAAATTCACCCCCTGCCCCGCTAAAGGATGAATGGTGTGCGCAGCATCACCAACTAATGCGACTCTATCCGCCACAAAATCCCGTGCATAACGCATTTTTAATGGGAAGGACGCACGCTTACCAACTACTTCGCACAATCCCAGTCTTGCATCAAATTCAGCTGTCAGTGTTTTGTTGAATTCTTGATCGGGTGCTGATACCAAATATTCAGCACGCTCAGGCTCTGTTGACCATACGATGGAACTCATATTACTCTGAACCATGGGCAAAAACGCAAGAGGGCCTTGTGAAGTAAATACTTGACGGGCGACTTTACCATGCTCCTCAGCCGTCCAAACATTCGCGACTATCGCACTATGACCATAATCCCAGTGAGTGAGCGGAATATCCAATTGTCTGCGTACCCAAGAGTTAGCGCCATCTGCGCCCACCACGAGTTTTGCTGTGAGCCCTTGCCCATTCGCCAGATTCAGCCATACTTCACTTTCACCAACCGCCATCGAATGACACTGAGCAGGTAGATGAAGGCTTACATTCGGCATTTGCTTGACCCTGTCGAGCAAAGCCAGTTGAATAACTCTATTTTCCACAATGTGTCCGAGATCCGGTTGAGCGAGCTTCTTTGCATCAAACTCAATACGAGCAAAACTATCTTGCTCCCAAACTTCCATTGCCGAGTAAGGGGATGCCCTGCGTTGAACTATCCCCTCCCATGCACCCAGGTTACGTAAAATGACTTCACTCGAACGGCTGAGAGCAGAGACTCGGACATCAGGGAGGTCATTGATTTCACACTCTGGTATCTGACTTTCAATTACCGCTACTCGCAAGTCAGTGTCTTTGAAAGCAGCAGCAAGCGTCAGCCCTACCATGCCTCCACCAACAATTGCGATATCAACGCTTTGTATCATCGAACCCTTCCTCACTCAGGTTGCTACCTAGCAACCAAACCTAATGTTCTTGTTAATAAAGGAGCTTTGAGCATGGTCGCATTGTCCATTGCCGCTAACCCCAGATTACGAGCAACCCTAAAACTCAGATAATCATTGGAAAAAATATGAACCAGCGATGAAGTCAATGATAGTGTCATGGACCTATCAAGCTCTCGACGACGCTGGTACTGACTCAACACGGAGTAATCACCAGGGTCTTGAACGTGAGACATTATTGATTCTGCCAGTGTCGCAATATCTCGAATGCCTAAGTTGAATCCTTGTCCGGCAATTGGATGAAGGGTTTGTGCTGCGTTACCAATAATGGCTAATCGATGCGAAGTGTTTTGCTGGCGAAAACTTTGTTGCAATGGATAACTACTTCTGTGACCAATGGTTTGGAACTCCCCTAGCCGCCAACCAAAAGCCGCTTGCAATGCCTGTTTGAATTCTGAATCATCTAGAGACATTATCTGCGTGGCTTGATCGGGTTTAAGGCACCAGACCAAAGACATTCTTTGCTCACTCATAGGTAAAAGTGCCAAAGGCCCTGATGAAGTGAAGCGTTCAAAAGCCCTACCTTGGTGAGCTTGAGCAGTTTTAACGTTTGCTATAACCGCCACTTGTTCAAAATCATGCAACTCTGACTCAACCTCCAATTGTTCACAGCAAGTTGATCTCGCACCATCGGCAGCAACCAACAGTTTACTTGCTAACGATTGACCATCATTGAGAGTAACGCAAACTTGATGCTGTAACCTTTCTATCTGGCTCACGCGAGCAGGGCACAGCAGGTGAATATTCTTATGCTGGCTCAATTGTTCGCTGTAGTATCGCCCTACGTCAGTAAGCTCAACCACATAACCCAGTGCGTCTACTGGTATTTCTTGGTGATCAATATCTGTCATACCTGCATGACCCCGGTCAGACACATGGATGTGCTTTATTGGCGTCGCAAACTCGGCCATACCTTGCCAAAGATCATACTGCTTAAGAATGTTGACTGTACCAAGTGATAAAGCAATGGCTCGCGAATCGAATCCCGGATGAGCGTCATAATCAGCCTGATAGGGTTCAACGACAGCAATGGACAGCGAACTACCAGATAACTTACTCACCGCCAGCGCCAATGTCATCCCTGCCATTGCACCTCCGGTGATGACAATATCAAACTGCTTCATGAAATATCCTACATTAATGAATAGTCGGGGCCTTTTGTTTCTCAGGTTTCTGACCAAACTCAGCATGTATGGTTAATACACAAACCTTGATGTGTTCGATCACTTGCTCAAGCAATTGCGCTTGTTCTTCAAGATCATCGTCTTCATCAATACCTAATTTGGCTATTTCTTCTAGGTCTGCCAACGCCTCTTTGGTGTCCTTGGATGCTTGCCTAAGTTCAGCGCCAACTAAACCAAGTCCTGAAATGTAGTGATTGACCCATTCGGCGACACCATCCGCCATATCAAATACGCTAGCGCTCGCCTCTTCATCAGGGAGCAAGATTGAGATATTCATAGCGGAGCTCATAAACTCAGCAACGGTCGCGTCTAATGTGGTTTGGGCCAGTTGTAGTGGTTTAGCAGGCCATCCCATGCCATCATTGGTATAGTCAAAAATTATCGGCTGCCAACTTTTGTCTGTTAGGCTTAAACCGCCACTTAACATACCAGCCAGTAATCCGTGTAACTCAGCAGGATTGACCGCTAAACCAGCGGTTTGAAGTTCACTTGCTAGGGTCAAATAGGCTGGCAACTTATGTTCGCTCATACAAGCATCCCAAAAATAAGTAAATAATACCGATTCTAGCATTTACTTGAGGGAGCGAAAACGAACGATTAGCCGATTGTGAGTGGGTTTTATACAATTTGGTTAATTAGTGTAGTTTTGCATGGGAATTTATACTGTCGAGAGGGAAAAGCTTGAATCTTAACAAGCCTTTTTCTATAGTTTCTTCCTTGGTGATCATCTACATATCACACCCAACTAACGTATTCAGGGTCGCTATGAGTAATCAAGCAGTTGAAGTTGAAATTTTAGGCAAATTAACTCGAGTAAACTGCCCTGCAGGGCAAGAGGAGTCGCTACGTAATGCGGCTCAGCAACTTGATGAACGTCTAAAAGATATGACTTCTAAGACAAAAATCACCAATGAAGTACAATTACTCACCTTTGTGGCATTGAACGTCTGTCATGAATTGGAAAGCCGTGATACATTAGAAGTAGAGCAAAAAAAAGCGCTCGACAATAAGTTGGAACAATTGACCACTTTATTAAGCGATGCGCTCGGTCAAGTAAAGCTGGAGCAGCAATAAGCTTTTGGGCCAACAATAAGAATTTACCCTGGAGTGTTCGTTAGGGGATTAAGTCCCTGAGCCGATAAGCAATACTTAAGGGTTGGTACTTGATAGCTATTGAGCAAGCTCGGCTTGAACCGAGAAGCCTACGGTTACCATTGCCGATCCGCCTTGAACCTGCTGGTTCAAGGGTCCCAAATCTCCAACGGCACTCTGGGGTACCCTACATCCCTTCATCAGTGGCATTCTTATGACTCTTTCGCGGCAGGACTACCGAAAACTCATCCGTCAAAAACGCAATCAATTGAATCCAGATGAACAAAGTCAAGCTGCCATCGCATTAACAAGGCATTTCCTCAGTTTATCTGAACTTGAACAAGCTCAGCATATTGCCCTATACCTGTCTGCCGATGGTGAAGTCGGAACCTCTCTTCTTATTCAAGAGCTTCAAAGGCTCGGAAAAGATATTTATCTTCCTGTCATTCACCCTTTTTCAGCTGGCCACCTATTATTTCTTAGCTATGACGAGAGTACGTCCATGGTCTCTAACCGCTATAACATTTCAGAGCCAAAGCTTAAAAAAAACAAAATAATACCGGTTGAACAGCTAGATATTATCTGCACACCGTTAGTGGCTTTTGATAAACAGGGCCATCGCCTTGGTATGGGTGGGGGTTACTATGACCGTACGTTAGAGCCTTGGTTTCGCTCTCAATCTGGGCCAAAACCAATCGGTCTTGCTCATAATTGTCAAGAAGTTGATCAACTGCCCGTTGAGTCATGGGATGTGCCTTTACCCAAAATCCTTACTCCTAAACAGATCTGGGATTGGGAATAGTCTCAGATTGGATATATAATCGCGCTCCAGATGCATAATTTAAACCCAGTTTAGGAGACGGGCATGACGCAAGATGAAATGAAAAAGGAAGCCGGTTGGGCAGCACTTGAGTACGTGGAAAAAGGCAGCATAGTTGGTGTAGGTACAGGCTCAACAGTCAATCACTTCATCGATGCCCTAGGCAGTATCAAAGACGATATCAAAGGCGCAGTGTCTAGCTCTGAAGCCTCTACTGAAAAGCTTAAAGCCCTGGGCATTGAAATCTTTGACTGCAATGATGTTTCCTACTTGGATGTCTATGTAGACGGCGCTGATGAAATCAATCCATCACGCGAGATGATCAAAGGTGGCGGCGCCGCTCTGACCAGAGAGAAAATTGTTGCTGCTATCTCAAATAAATTTGTCTGTATCGTCGACGGCAGCAAAGCGGTCGAGGTCCTAGGGGAGTTTCCGCTTCCTGTAGAAGTTATCCCTATGGCGCGTTCCTACGTGGCTCGTCAACTGGTTAAGCTTGGGGGCGATCCTGTTTATCGAGAAGGGGTGACAACAGATAACGGCAACGTCATTTTAGATGTACATGGCCTTCGCATTACCAATGCGAAACAATTGGAAAACGACGTTAATGCCATTGCAGGCGTTGTCACGGTCGGCTTGTTCGCTCATCGTGGAGCAGATGTTGTGATCACTGGCACACCACAAGGTGCCAAAATCGAAAGTTAGTTTTCTCTATTTCAGACACTTCATTGCAAACAGCACCATTAGGTGCTGTTTTTTCATTTATCTTATTAAAAATTATTCCATATACTTTTATTTTCTTACCCAAAGCTAAATTTTTTTGTTAACTTAATGAGCAGAAGATGCGCAACGAAAACGTTTGCGTCAATAAAAAAACTCAAGTAATGTTGGCTTTAATACAGTTACAAGACTTGTGCACAGCTTAAGCCCCCAAATTTAATTTTTTAAGGACGAACACTATGGCCAGAGTTTCACTGGAAAAAGATAAGATTAAGATTCTACTTCTTGAGGGGCTTCACCCTTCTTCCGTTGAAGTATTACAAGCTGCTGGTTACACCAATATCGAATATCACAAAGGCTCTCTTTCAGAAGAGGCCCTCCTTGATGCGGTAAAAGATGTGCACTTTATTGGTATCCGTTCACGCACGAACTTATCCCAAGCCGTTATTGATGCAGCTGAGAAGTTAGTGGCCATAGGCTGTTTTTGCATCGGCACCAATCAGGTTGATCTAGGCGCCGCCGCAACTCGAGGGATCCCTGTTTTTAATGCACCTTTTTCAAACACGCGGAGTGTTGCTGAATTAGTGCTTGGGCAAGTATTACTTCTACTGCGAGGCATTCCAGAAAAAAATGCCCTGGCTCATCGAGGAATATGGAAGAAAAGCGCTGAAAATTCTTACGAAGCAAGAGGAAAAAGGCTCGGAATCATAGGTTATGGCCATATAGGTACTCAGCTTGGCATCATAGCTGAAAACCTAGGCATGAGAGTGTACTTTTACGATATCGAAAACAAGCTGTCCCTTGGTAACGCCACCCAAGTACACACCATGGCAGAGCTCCTCAATAAATGTGACATCATTTCTTTGCATGTACCAGAAACAGCAGGAACCAAGAATATGATGGGCGCAGAGCAGTTTGAACTAATGAAACCTGGCGCTATCTTTATCAACGCTGCTCGTGGCACTGTGGTCGATATCCCTGCTTTATGTCAGGCCATGGAATCTGGGCATTTATCAGGCGCTGCGATTGACGTATTCCCAACAGAGCCAAAAACCAACGCTGATCCTTTTGAATCTCCACTGCAAAAGTTTGATAACGTCATTCTAACGCCTCATGTTGGCGGCTCCACTCAGGAAGCACAAGAAAACATTGGCGTTGAAGTAGCGGGTAAGCTCGCAAAATATTCAGACAATGGTTCAACCCTATCAAGTGTTAACTTCCCTGAAGTATCCTTGCCAGAGCACCGTGATTGCTCTCGCTTACTGCACATCCATAAAAACCGCCCTGGTATTTTGACCCAAATTAACACTATCTTCGCTGAAGAAGGGATCAATATTGCGGGTCAGTATTTACAAACTCATGCTGACATTGGCTATGTGGTTATCGATGTAGAAAGCGATCGTTCTGAAGAAGCGTTGAAAAAGCTCAAGAGTATTGAAGGCACCATTCGCGCTCGTATTCTGCATTAACCTTTATTTGGTCGCCGTTTACCCAAAGCGGCGGCTTTATTCTCTCCCTCATTCGTTTTTCCTAACAAGCTCAAAAGCTGCGCTTTACTGCATCCAGATCCAAGTTCTCCAGATTAGATCACTCAATTTCATCAATATTTAACACTTATGTAGTATTTATCACAGAAATCGCTTTTATTATTCATACAATTCCGAACACTTTCGAACGAAATCACTTTTGCTCGTTCTGTTTTCATTTTTATCACCATCGCACATATATAATGAGGTCCTATGTTTGGAGTTTTCAAACCTAAGGCGCATATCGACCGGCTCACTTCTGGGTTGATAGATAGCACTTATTCACGCTTACGTTGGCAACTTTTTATCGGCATTTTTGTTGGCTATGCTGGCTACTATTTAGTACGCAAAAACTTCAGTTTAGCTATGCCTTATCTGATTGAGCAAGGCTTTAGCCGAGGCGATCTTGGTGTCGCTTTAGCGGCTGTCTCTATCGCTTATGGCCTATCGAAATTCTTAATGGGTAGCGTGTCTGATCGCTCAAACCCGCGCTACTTTTTAAGTGGTGGCCTTTTGATGTCTGCACTGGTTATGTTCTGCTTTGGTTTTATGCCATGGGCAACAGGCAGCATTACCGCCATGTTTATTTTGCTGTTTCTCAATGGTTGGTTCCAAGGTATGGGCTGGCCAGCCTGCGGTAGAACTATGGTTCACTGGTGGTCACGTAAAGAAAGGGGCGAGATAGTCTCGGTGTGGAATGTGGCGCACAACGTAGGCGGCGGTCTGATTGGTCCTATGTTCCTACTTGGGCTTTGGGCTTTCAATGAAGATTGGAAAGCTGCATTTTATGTTCCAGCATTCTTTGCCACACTCGTAGCGATTTTCATCTGGGTGACGGTGCGAGATACTCCGCAATCCTGTGGCCTGCCTCCTATCGAAGAATACAAAGACGACTATCCGGATGACTACGATAAGTCACATGAAAAAGAGATGACAGCCAAAGAAATCTTCTTTAAGTATGTATTCTCAAACAAACTGCTGTGGTCTATCGCGATTGCTAACGCCTTTGTCTATTTGATTCGCTACGGCGTATTGGACTGGGCACCAGTGTACTTAAAAGAAGCTAAAGAGTTTACCGTTGATAAATCCTCATGGGCCTACTTCCTTTACGAATGGGCAGGCATTCCTGGCACCTTATTGTGTGGCTGGATATCCGATAAGCTCTTCAAAGGCCGCCGCGCACCAGCGGGGATCTTATTTATGGTATTGGTCACCGTCGCAGTACTTGTCTACTGGTTTAACCCAGCAGGTAATCCTGCCATCGACATGGCTGCATTAGTTGCCATTGGCTTCCTAATCTATGGTCCTGTGATGCTAATCGGGCTTTATGCTCTTGAACTCGCACCGAAAAAAGCTGCAGGAACAGCCGCAGGTCTTACAGGTTTATTTGGCTACTTAGGAGGTGCTGTCGCCGCAAATGCTGTGTTAGGCTACACCGTCGATCATTTTGGTTGGGATGGTGGCTTTATCATCTTGGTCGGCTCATGTATTACATCCATAGTGTGCCTCATTTACGCCTTCTTAGGTGAAAAGGCGCACCATGAACAAAAACAAAAAGCCGCGCTTGCTTAAATCACGATGAAAGGCAGCTTAGCTGCCTTTGTTTTTATCAAGGACAACAACAATGAAAACCCTTTCTCTTACAACAAGCTTTTTAGCACTAAGCTTATCCGCTGGCGCTATCGCCAAACCTCTTGTTATTGCCCACCGTGGCGCTTCTGGTTACTTACCAGAGCACACGCTAGAAGCAAAAGCTTTGGCCTATGCGATGAAACCTGACTATATAGAACAAGACGTCGTCATGACCAAAGACGACCAACTGGTTGTGCTGCACGACCATTATCTAGACAGAGTGACAGACGTAGCAGAGCGCTTCCCAGACAGAGCGCGCAAAGATGGTCGTTACTACGCGATTGACTTTACTCTAGCAGAAATCAAAACGCTTAGAGTTACTGAGGGTTTTAACATTGATGACAAAGGCAACAAGGTAGCTGGCTACCCCGAGC
This sequence comes from Vibrio sp. Of14-4, assembly GCF_022347625.1. Lineage (NCBI taxonomy): Bacteria > Pseudomonadati > Pseudomonadota > Gammaproteobacteria > Vibrionales > Vibrionaceae > Vibrio > Vibrio sp. Of14-4. The sequence continues at coordinate 120,360 of NZ_JAKRGI010000013.1, forward strand.
GTTTCCCGATGTGGAAGTCAGACTTTAGCGTACCAACGCTAGCCGAAGAAATTGAGCTTATTCAAGGCCTTAATAAATCACTTGGCTACGATATTGGTATTTACCCAGAGATCAAAGCGCCTTGGTTCCACCGCCATGAAGGTAAAGACATCTCCTCAGCAGTCCTTAAAGTGCTTAAGCAATATGGTTATGACGCTCAAGATGACAAAGTCTATTTGCAATGTTTTGACGCTAACGAGCTAAAACGTATCAATGATGAACTGATGCCAAAAATGGGTATGGATCTCAAACTGGTTCAATTGATTGCTCATACTGATTGGAATGAAACCATGGTTTATCAGGGCGATAAAGCAACGCCTTACAGCTACGACTGGATGTTTAAACCCGGCGCTATGAAAGAAGTTGCCAAATACGCTGAGGGCATTGGACCATGGAAACCTATGCTGGTCGATGACAAATCCACTAAAAATAACATCATCATCAAACCGATGATGAAAGAAGCGAAAGACGCTGGGTTAGACGTTCACCCCTACACTTTCCGCGCCGATCCTGGTCGCATCCCTGCCTACACAGATAGCTTTGAAGGCATGATGGATATTTTCTACAACCAAGTAAAAGTCGATGGTTTATTCACTGACTTCCCAGATAAAGCGGTGAGTTTTTTAAACCAATAATCGTTCTTTAACTAACCAATCAGCGCCTGAAACACTTACCTTTATTGCGTTCTCGGGCGTTTGGTTGGTTTATCGAATCTCTCCAGTCTTTTCAAATCCTCTCTTTAGCGCAGTAACCAGAGAGAGCCACTCGTAAACACTTCAAGATAAAATTAAAAGGCCTGACTCCGATTGAATATCGAAATCAGGCCTTACAAGCCGCTTAACCGAAATGTCCCACGTTATCGGGGCACTTCAGAGCTGGACTTGGCTTTATTGAGTGAATAACTCGTCAATATGTATATCACAAGGTAGATGTAAAGACTCTGACGCCGTTTTGGTACCCTTAATTAAAGATACCTTCGTTAACTTCCCTGATCGGGTCGCTACCATCTCGATATATAAATTTTCATCAAATGTCATGTACCATTCCTTGTCCATATTCGCCTTCCGATTTGAATTAGGTCTAGCATTTACAAAACAGTTATAGGTAGATTGACTCAGTTTTCCTTGCGCAACAATTGGCTTATTATAGCTACGCGAAAACTTCCAATGCCTTGGAGATTCCATCACCGAAATGGTTTTTCCTTGAGAATTTGTAAACCACTCTCTATATGCATCATTTGCGCCTTCTTCGCTATGTAAACCCAATCCTGTGAATTTATAATCGCATGAGCACAACACAGCACATGTTAGTAACACAAGAACCCCTTGATTATTTATCATATGAATACCATTTACCCGTATATTCAATGAACCGTACAAATGGAGAATTTTCCATCGAATGCTCAATCATTTTGCTCGGTACCACAAACACTGAAAAGAAAGGTTTGATGGCGATGTCTTAAACCGTTCTGAAGTTCAATAAGGCTTAGTGAACACTTACGAAATTTGTCACTGATAAGCTGGATATCTTGATACAGCAGGTTAACAGATAAAGTAAGAGCCAAAGCCGCTTAGCTTTGGCTCTTAATCATAAAACCATGAGGCACTTATGATAATTCTATAATCCAGTACCGCTTCTCAAAACATAGAATCGGGTAATTATCTCATTTACACTACCGAAACAGAGCACCGAGAAAACCCAGCACAAAAAAGCCTATTCGCGTGGAAAAACATATAGCCGTAAAAATAAAGCTGAATGACAGTGCTGCACTACGTCTTGCGCTTTTTTTTACGGGTTCAAAGTAGGTTTCACCATGCTTAAAGCCTTTATTTTTCATACATAAGTAATATGTTAGGTAGGCTGATAACAACCAACTACCAACATAAGGGCTCCAAAAACCTTGTTCGGCTTCCTTTCCAATACTTAAACATATCAACATATAAATTCCATGAATAAAAATGCCGATTAATGAAGAGGTCAATATAAAAGGCCAAACAACCCCACCTGTTTTATTACCACCATAGTTATAATTGTGTACATGCTGACACCAAAAGTACACACGGATTAGGTCTCTAACGCCCAAAGCCAGCTTACTTCTCATTGTCTAGCCACCTCATACCTTCTTGAACTTGATTCACTTCACCTGAAACATTAAATGCTGTCCAGCCTGCATTTACAGCTACCCCAACATATGGAATATAACCGGCCCCAAATGCCAATATATCACCTACAGCCTTCCAACCGTGGAACGCATAAGTCGATGGCCTAACATAACCAAATTTTTCTTTGTCATAATTAGCAGCCTGCGAATATTGCATAACAGAGATACCTGCTCCGACTGTCGTAAGTCCCTTTCCAAGTTGCGTCGCAGCCGAAGAAATATCAGCTTTTGAAGCACTAAAGATCACACTTTTAGCGTTTGGTTCATATGCACCTAATGAAGTCAGGTGGGCTGATGGTGTTTGACCGACTGACGCAACATGTGAAGTCCAAGCTGTTCCAACTCCTTTAGTTTGAGAATATACAGAGAACTCTGGTGTAACTAATTCTGCAACAGATATTGCTGTTCCAGAAATAGAAGAAACATTCCCTGTATAACTTAGCAATTCAGATAGCTGTTGGTTAGTTGAAACATCCGTTGGAGAACCTTCGAAGGACAAGTTCTTACGTCCCCCGACATAATCCCAAGCTATCTGTTCAACCTGCGCCTGACCCAAGCCGTAAGGATTATCAGCGGTACATTGTCCCGACCAAACCCAACTTGTACCGGCATCCTGTTTGTGAGTCGAATTCCCAAAGTGGTTTACTAAAGCAGCTTTGTTGCCTAGATGCAGATTTTCTTCGTGCCATTGGAGCGGCTTATCTTGTTCGCTGAGCGGCGTCACAATCACGGTTGGGTCATCAGCCGAGCCTTGTGAACTAGGTCGA